>JBKBSS010000226.1:0-5428 GCA_046291385.1 Emticicia sp.
CTTGGTCAGTGCCTGGCAAGAAACCTGGAACATCTTCCAAAACTAAAAGCGGAATATTGTAGCAATCACAGAAACGCACAAATCTTGCACCTTTCAAACTTGCGTTGATGTCAAGAACGCCCGCCATTACGGCTGGTTGATTGCCCACAATTCCGATAGAACGACCACCGATTCGAGCAAAACCAACTACGATGTTTTCGGCAAAATATTTATGCACTTCAAAAAAACTGCCTTCGTCAACCAATTGCTCCACAACTTCACGCATATCGTAAGGTTGATTGGGGTTTTCTGGCATTAATTTGTTTAATTCTGGACGTTTTTCGTTGCCATTCGATTCGTAAGCAGCGAAAGGAGGTTGCTCTTCGCAGTTAGACGGAATATAACTAAAGAGTTTCTTGATGTCGTTGATACACTCAATTTCGTTGGCTGATACGAAATGTGTAACGCCTGATTTTGTAGCGTGGGTCATTGCTCCGCCCAGTTCTTCAGAGCTTACATCTTCGTGGGTAACAGTTTTTACTACGTTTGGCCCAGTTACGAACATGTACGAAGTATTTTCGACCATCATTACGTAATCGGTCAAGGCTGGCGAGTAAACTGCTCCGCCCGCACATGGCCCCATAATAGCCGAAATTTGTGGAATCACGCCCGAAGCGAGCGTATTTCGGTAGAAAATATCGGCATAACCTGCTAATGAGTTTACTCCTTCTTGGATTCTTGCTCCACCCGAATCATTCAAGCCAATTACTGGAGCTCCGTTTTGCATGGCCATATCCATGATTTTACAGATTTTTTCGGCGTAAGTTTCGGAAAGTGAGCCACCAAAAACTGTAAAATCTTGTGCAAAAACATAGACTAAACGTCCCGAAATTGTGCCGTAACCAGTCACTACGCCATCGCCCAAATAATATTCTTTATCTAAGCCGAAGTCTTTGCTGCGGTGCATCACAAACTTGCCAATTTCTTCAAATGTTCCTTCATCGAGCAAAAGTTCGATGCGTTCACGAGCGGTAAGTTTTCCTTTTTTATGTTGAGCTTCAATTCTTTTTTCGCCACCGCCTAAAAGTGCTTCTTCATTTTTGTGGTTAAGAATTTCGAGTTTGTCTAAATTTGATTTTGCTGTCATTGTTATCTTCGATGTTCATTGAGTTGAACAAATCTAAGAAAATCTACAACAAAAAGGCGAGTATTGAGGTGGCTATTTTTATATTTTCTTGCTAAATAATAATAGATAGGCCGAGGTACTGGATAGAGACGTTGCAACGCAACGTCTCTACGTGTCCGTAGAAAATTAATTATAATGACATCAAATCCTTGAATTTGATTGCTTGACGGCGAGAAATTTCTATTTTTTCGGTAGTTGTGCCTTTTTCGGTTGTTTTGAGCGTAACCAAAAGACCACCCGAAAACCACGGCTCGATTTTATCAATCCAAGCCAGATTGATGATGTGCTTGCGATTGGCACGGAAATATATTTTTGGGTCGAGGCGTTCTTCGAGGCTATTCAATGATTTCAAAATCATTGGTTTTTGGTCGTCGAAGTGCAGACGCACGTAATTACCCATTGATTCAAACAGACGCACTTTTCCGAGTTTTACGAACCAACATTTTTCGCCATCTTTCACAAAAACTTGGTCAGTTTCGCCCAAAAGTTTGATACCTTCTTTGCGTTCTACTTCGTGGATTTGCTCTTCTTCTACACGCTGAATTGCTTCGGCCAAGCGTTGCACATCAACGGGTTTCATCAAATAATCAAGTGCGTTGAATTCAAATGCTTTGAGGGCGTATTCGTCATAAGCAGTTGTGAAGATAACTTCTGGCACTTTTCCTTCGATTGCTTCGAGTAGCTGAAAACCATTTTTTCCTGGCATCTGAATATCGAGAAAGAGCAAGTCTGGCGATAATTCATCAATCAGATTGAGGGCTTCGTCGGCGTTGGCTGCTTCTCCAATTATTTCTATTTTTGGAAAATTTTCTAACAAACGACGCAGCTCATTGCGAGCCAAGCGTTCGTCGTCTATGATAAGTGCTTTCATTTATAATATCTTTAGAAGTTTTTTTGTGGTATTATTTCTATCAACTTGCCGCTCGAATATTTGAAGAATCAAGCGAAATGTTATTATTTTTTATATCAATATTTCCTGTTGGAAGTACAATTTCGGCACAAACCGTTAGGTTATCTTCCTGATAAATCTTGAAAGAAGCATCCGTTCCGTAAAGAATATCAAGGCGTTGAGCCGTATTTTTTAAACCAAAACCACCAGATTCTGAATCAGAATCAGTGCTGTGTAATTGCCCCGTATTTCTGATTTTAATATACAATTTATCTGCGATAATACTGGTATTTATTTCTACAAAACCCCAACCTATGGCTTTTTGTACACCATGTTTGATGGCGTTTTCTACCAAAGTTTGTAGCATCATTGGCGGAACTTGGATGCCCAAAGTATTGTCATCAACATCCCATTTTGATTGCAGACGCTCTTCGTAACGTACTTTTTCGAGTGCCAAATAATCTTCAACCGTGCGGAGTTCTTCTTTGAGCGAAATCGTCGTTCGGCGGTCAGCAATGAGCGAACTTCTGAGAATATTTGATAGCTGAGTAATGCCTTGCTGAGCTTTGGTGGGGTCTTCATAGACCAATGCTCTGATACTATTTAGGGCATTGAACATAAAGTGCGGGTTCATCTGAGCTTTGAGAACTTTGGCTTCGGTTTCTTTGATAGAAGTGCGAAGTTTGAGCTGTTCAATTTCACGCAAGCGTTTTTCTTCCGAATAATGATAAAAAATGTAAATTAAGACCCAAACCATCATCGGTTTTGAGAGATTGATGAAATATTCGATGGCAAGAATTGGCTTTTCGCTCAATAATTGGCCTGTATATTTTACATCCAGTGGCAAATTGAGAGCAACCATAAAATTGGTCATTATAAATACGCCCAGTAAAACTCTAATAGCCAGTTGCGGAAGTGGGAGGGTTATCCAATTGTAACGTTTTACAATATAACGGAAGGTGTGTGTAAGAAAAATAGTCAAAATTATATTGGCAAATGCTTCAAAAAGCAACTGATTTTCAAAACCATATAAGAGTGTATAAGCAAATATTTCGTTGCCGAAATAAAGCGACCACCCAACAATTTGAAATAACCAATATAACTTATTTTTACTCATAGTTTATTCCCATTTAATGTAGGTTTTATTGGTAGAACAATTTTTTAAATTGTTCCCATAACCGAATCGCTAAACAACTTGGAAAGTTGTTGTGTTTTCAATACAAAATAAAAATACAGAAAACCCGACTAAAAAGTCGGGCTTTCTACATCAATGGGAAAATGATTCGATAAACGGACATATTATTTTACCAAGAGTTCGGCCAAATGGGCGGTATCGTTGGCTAAATCAAGACTAAACTTTTGCGTGTTGTAATCGTAGCTTAGTCGATAGAGGCATAAATTGCTATGACTGAAAGCATCCATTTCGGAAAGTGGAAGGTCGAGCAGGTGAGTCAACAAGATTCTGATGGCACGACCGTGCATGGCAACTAAAATCATTTTTTCGTCGGAACGAGCAATTATTTCTTCAAAAGCCACTCTCTGACGAGCAACCACTTGTTCAGGAGTTTCGCCACCCGTAGCCGCTGGAATATCGGTTTTGCCTTTGCTCCAATTGGCTATAATTTCGAGATAATTTTCGTCTTCGAGATAATTGGGTACTTTACCTTCTTTTTCGCCCCAACTTATTTCGTTGAGTCCTTCGTACTGTTGGTGCGGAATTCCAAGAGTGATAAATTCTTGTACCGATTGAACGGTGCGGCGAAGTTTTGAGGTATAAATTTTATCGAATTCAATGTGCTGATAAGCATCAAAAAAAGCTTTTGCCTGTAAAAAGCCCAGCTCATTAAGGTCAGAGTCGATACCACTGCCTTGTACGACTCCTCGGCGATTGAACTCAGTTTCTCCGTGACGAATCAAATAAATTGTTTTGGTAAGCAAAATATCAGTATTTAAAATTGAAAGTATCTAAAACAAACCTTAGTTTTGAGCTTAAAACTAATAAAGTCGCAAAATTAAGAAATATTAGCTTTTATGAGTAAGTAACTGTGTAATTTTTGGATTATTTTAAACAAAATATTTAAAAGAAAATGATTTTTAAGAATAAGTTTGATGTAACGAAACAATTTGGGGAAGTTTCGATGGGCGACCATCTCGGAATTGAATTTTTGGAAATCGGCGAAGACTTCGTATCTGCTCGAATGCCCGTTGACCACCGAACCAAACAGCCTTTCGGGATTTTGCACGGTGGTGCATCAGTGGTTTTGGCTGAAAGTCTGGGCAGTATCGCCTCGGTGATGGCTTTAGATGATATGGAAAAACAGCGAGCTGTTGGGCTCGAAATCAATGCCAATCACATTCGTTCAGTGAGTAGTGGTTGGGTTTATGGAAAAGCAACACCCATACACATTGGCCGAGCTACCCATGTTTGGGATATAAGAATTACGTCAGAGGAGCAAAAATTAGTTTGTGTAGTACGTCTGACGGTTGCTATTATTGATGCAAAATAAGGCTTATGGCTTGATTTTTGCTTAAAAAGGTACAAGTAGAGCGACGAATTACGAATTTTAAAACACTGAATATTAGCGGTTTATAAGCAATCAAATTAACGTTTACTACTGTTCCAGTACTTAAATAAAAAACGATTCTTAGTATTATTGAGTGTTGCATCAAGTGCTGTTTTTGCCCAAGAAAAAGAGGGAAAAATTTTAGAACCAATCAAACCTGCCCGATAGGGGATATAAACAAATAAAGCTCATCGAACGATGAGCTTTATTTGCTTATTCTTATTTTACTGACTACTCTACAACTGGAGCTGTTACATCAGTAGGAGTATCAATTTTATCCATAAACTCTTGATAGTTAGTAAGTTTCTCGAATGGGCGTTTGCCAATCAATTCTACTAAATCAGATTGGTGAAGAATCTCTTTTTTGAGTAATTCTTGTGCCACTTTTTCTAATTGTTCACGTTTTTCTATCAACAATTCTTTTGTTCTGAGATATGCACCTTCAATCAGTTTTTTAACTTCTTCATCAATCGTTTTGGCAGTATCTTCCGAATATGGTTTTGTAAATGACATTTCGCCTTGTCCTTTCGAGTCGTAGTAGGATACATTTCCGATTTTATCGTTCATGCCATAGATACTAATCATGCCATAAGCACTTTTCGTAATACGCTCTAAATCGCTCAAAGCACCAGTTGTGATTTTTCCAAAAACAACTTCTTCGGCCGCACGACCGCCGAGCGTCATACACATTTCGTCGATTAGTTGCTCAGTTCTATACAAATATTGCTCTTTTGGTAAATATTGAGCATAACCCAAAGCTGCAATTCCACGAGGCACGATACTCACTTTCACCAATGGATTGGCGTGTTC
>JBKBSS010000227.1:0-5419 GCA_046291385.1 Emticicia sp.
GACAAAGCCAAGAAAATTGGCTTAAAATCTTGTCCGTTCAATTCGCTTTATTGGCATTTTTATGAACGAAATCGAACCAAACTCGAAAAAAATCCACGCATTGGAATGGCTTACGTAACACTCAATAAAATGCCCGACCAACAACGAAACGAGGTTTTGCAACAAGCCGAATTTTATTTGAGTAAGATTGAAGAACTGTAATCAGAACGTCTAATTTGGACGTTCCTACGAATCCATCACAGGAATATCTTCTTTTTTTATCAAACTTATATCAGCCTTGTCAATACCTTCGCTCACAAGGCGATTGGCTTGTTTTTCGTAAGTCTTCTCGAAAATATTACGAGCTAAACGCCCATTTCCGAAAGCTGAATCTCGGTCTTCGTAGAGTTCTTTGAAGAGTTTATAGACTTTCTCTTGTGCATCATCATCGACTTTTAGTTGTACTTTGGCAGTTTGCAACAGAAAAATATCCACCAATTCTTCGGGCGTATAATCTTTGAAAGCAATGTATTTATTAAACCTCGAATGTAAACCTGGGTTTGAATTGATAAACTCCGTCATTTTTTCTTCATAACCCGCCACAATCACCACAAAATCATCACGGTTATCTTCCATAAATTTCACAATCGTATTAACGGCTTCGGGGCCATAAGTATCTTCGGTATTGAGGGCGTAGGCTTCATCAATAAACAAAATTCCACCCATTGCTTTTTGGCAAACTTCACGCACTTTCAGCGACGTTTGGCCAGTATAACCTGCCACCAAACCACTGCGGTCGGTTTCGTATAATTGTCCTTTGCTCAGTACGCCCAAAGCCTTAAAAATCTTTGCCAGCAAGCGTGCAATCGTTGTTTTTCCAGTACCTGGGTTTCCATGAAAAACCATGTGCAGCGAGCGGTCAGGCAGCGTAATACCTTGTTCTTTTCTGATTTTCTCAATTTTTAGCACATTTACCAAACTTTTTACTTCTTCTTTTACATTTTCTAAACCAACCAAAGCGTTCAATTCCGCCAAAAGTTCGTCCAAAGTTTTTTCTGGTTCGGTTGTCTGCTTTGTTCCTTTGACAGTTGCTGGCGAATCTTCGGTAAGCGACTGCGGTTTATTTTCTTCGGCCTGCGGAACTATCATTTTTGAAAGTCCATCAAGTCCACGTAAAATCACATGAAATGGATTACTCGTTTGCTGTCCAGCTTCGCCAGTTTGTTCTTCTTGTGCGTAAATATCTCTTTCACGATACAGTTTTGGCTCTTTTCCTGCCAATCTATCTTGCACAACAGCGTAGAAAGCCGCAATGTATTCTTCGAGCGTGTTATCGACTTTTACTTTGCGTTCGGCCGTTCCAAAAACTACCGAATCGGCCGTTGGACAACGCACCGTAACTGTATTATTGTATGGAAACTCGATGACTTCAACATCGCCATAATTATCGCTATCAATCAATAAAATGCGTTGAGTAGTAGCCAGAAGCAACACATGACGAGTGTTCCAATAGCCATGCACCGAGGCATCAATATATTCATTTTCTTGAATAATGCTCGACAAAGCCTTCAATTCATTCCGAAGCATCAGCTCGGCAAAAGGATTCAAGTCTATTTGGCGTTTCAGTTGGTTGTAGGTTGGCATTTAAAATTAATTTGAAAATTTGACAATTGGGAGATTTGAAAATTGTCCAGTAAAAATATTTCGATAAATATAAGTGATTCTCTTCTGAAAGAAGATTGTTTTTTTGACCAAAGGCTAATTTTGAGTTCTGTATCTTGTTTTCTGATTTTGGAAACATGACATCCCTCATCATTTTTGAATGTTACGAAGCCTAATTTTGCATCAAAATCAAGTAAACGCATGGCAAATTCTTCGCTTATAAAAAAATATGATGTAGCTGGCCCCCGATACACCAGTTACCCGACTGTGCCGCATTGGCAAAACGAAACTTTTGATGCTCAAAAATGGCAAAATAGTTTGGTCGAAACCTTTTCTGCAACCAATACGACTTCGGGTATTAGTCTCTATATTCATTTACCTTACTGCGAAAGTTTGTGTACATTTTGTGCTTGCCATAAACGCATCACTAAAAACCATGCAGTCGAAGAACCTTACATTCAAGCAGTTTTGAAAGAATGGGCTTTATATCTGGCTATTTTTCCCGAAAAACCACAGATTGCTGAAATACATTTGGGAGGCGGAACACCCAGTTTTTTTGCTCCCGAAACCCTCCGAACGCTTATTGAAGGTATTCTGAAAAATGCCGACGTAGGCCCCGAACACGAATTTAGTTTTGAAGGACATCCCAACAATACAAGTGCCGAACACCTACAAACCCTCTACGATTTAGATTTCAGAAGAGTCAGTTTTGGCGTGCAGGATTACGACCCAAAAGTTCAGTTGGCCATTCACCGCATTCAGCCTTTCGAGAATGTAAAACAAGTAACCGAGCTGGCTCGTGCGATTGGCTATACTTCTATCAGCCATGATTTGGTTTTTGGTTTGCCTTTTCAGAAAATTTCGTCAATTGAAGATACTATTCAGAAAACTTTGACCCTAAAACCCGACCGCATTGCGTTTTATTCTTATGCACACGTACCGTGGATAAAAGGAAACGGGCAACGTGGATTTGATGAAAGTAATTTGCCAAGTGGCGAAGAAAAACGTGCTTTGTATGAGCGTGGACGAGCAATTTTTGAGGCAAACAATTATGCTGAAATAGGAATGGACCATTTCTCGCTTCCACACGATAGTTTGTATAAAGCCCAAGAAAACGGCACACTTCATCGAAATTTTATGGGTTATACTACCACTCAATCGAAAGTTTTGTTGGGTCTTGGAGCATCGTCAATCAGTGATAGCTGGACGGCCTTTGCCCAAAATATCAAAGAAATTGAACCGTATATCGAAACAGTAAATAGTGGACAGCTTCCCATACTAAAAGGTCACATACTTAGCAAAAAAGATTTATTTATTCGTGAACAAATTTTGAGTATTATTTGTGGTTCCGTGACTTCATGGAAGATTTCGGATTGGACGGCAGAAGAAAAAGAAGTTTTGCTCGAAAAACTCGAAGATTTCGCCGAAGACGAACTTATCGTCTTCAACGAGTTTGGGCTAAAAGTGTTACCAGCGGGCAAAGCCTTCATCAGGAATATTTGCATGGCGTTTGATGAGCATTTAGCACAGACCAACTCGACACAGAAATTATTTTCAAAGATAATATAAAAAAGCCAAAAAGCCTTTACAGATTCTCATGAGGGCTTTTTTGTGCATTTAAGTCTGATTTATATTCATAAAATCCATTTTTAGTAAAAAAGTATCTTTTTTTGATGCAAACAAACTTATGATTTTTTGAAGAAAAGATTCCCATCCGTTTCTCAATTTTGATGTCCCATTCCAAAAAACAATGAAAAACCAACATGCAACACAACGATTGCAGTTAAACGCTCGTATTGCTGCGAGGCTTTACCCCTATTTCTGTACAATTATGTCTAATTAAGACATTGAACAAAAATCCTATCAATTGCTTTTTGAAAATTCACTAACTTTGGCTTTAACTTTCAATAAAACTAAAACTATGAGAATATCTTTAAGTGTAAGCATTGTTATATGTTTTTTCTTCGGCTCATTCAACAACGCCTTTTCGCAAGAAGATGAGGCGGGCAAAACGGGCAAAATTGCTCCTGAGTATCAGAAAGAAATTGCTCAATTGGCTCAAAATAAGCAAATTCAAGCCGCTTTTCAATTAATTTTATCAGAAAACAAGCGAAACCGTGAAGAGCTAATTATGCTCAACGAAATTCCTGCTCCGCCATTTAAGGAAGAAAAAAGAGCGGCTCGTTTTGCGGCTATGCTCAAAGAAGCAGGTGCAGATTCGGTCTGGATTGATAAAGTTGGCAACGTAATAGCCTTACGCAAAGGCAAAAATCCAACCCGTTGTGTGGCTTTTGATGCCCACCTCGATACGGTATTTCCCATCGAAACTGATGTGAAAGTGAAATTTAAAGGCGATACGCTTTACGCTCCTGGCATTGGCGATAATACTCGTGGTTTGATTCTGCTTCCTTCTATTTTAAGAGTAATGGAAGCCACAAAAATCGAAACCCAAGCCGATGTTTTATTTATCGGAACAGTCGGAGAAGAAGGTTTGGGCGATTTGCGTGGCGTAAAGTATCTTTTTAATGGCGAGGGCCGAAAAATAGATTCGTGGATTGCAGTTGATGGCGGAGATATTAGCCGAGTAAATACGATGGGACTTGGTTCGTATCGCTACCGAATCACTTTCAAAGGCCCAGGTGGGCACTCGTGGGGAGCGTTTGGTTTGGCCAATCCACAGCACGCTTTGGGTTCTGCCATTCATTATTTTTCTACTTCGGCTGATAAATATACAAAATCAGGAGCCAGAACGAGCTACAACGTGGGTAGAATCGGTGGCGGTACTTCGGTCAATTCGATTGCTTTTGAATCTTGGATGGAAATTGATATGCGTTCGGAGTTTCCCGATAACCTCAATCAAGTCGATGCTATTTTGAAGGCTTCAGTAAAAAAAGCTCTCGACGAACACAACGCAATGAAAAGAATGGGGCCAGCCTTAACGGTAGATATTGTAAAAATTGGCGACCGTCCATCGGGCGAATTACCCGAAACTCTTCCGCTGATTCAGAAATCAATGGCTGTTGCAACATTTTTTGGCGAAACTCCACAAATAACACGAGGCTCGACCAATTCAAATATTCCGATTTCAAAAGGAATTCCAGCCGTTACGATTGGCCGAGGTGGAAAAAGCGGTAACGCTCACTCGCTCAACGAATGGTGGTACGATTTTGAAGGATATAAAGCCATTCAAGCGGCCTTGCTTACTTTAGTAGCCGAAGCTGGTTTAGTGAAATAGTCTTGTATGATGTTACGCAGAGCCGTCGTTTTTTTTCAAATTGCATGACGTGAGTTATATAAATGTGGCATATCTACTTTTTTGTAATTGTAGATATGCCACATTTGCTTTTAAAATATCTCTGAGTTAAATACACCAAACGAAAACATTTATCATTTTACTTTGTTAAGTTGATTTATACTTTAATATATTAATTAATGGTAACGAATAAAAACTTTGAAATTCTTTACCAAAAACTACTCTCGAAAGAAACTCAGAAGAAGAGTGAACAAGTTATTTTGGTTATAGCCATTGCCAGTTTTCTTATTCATCTTGCCATTATCTATTTGGTAGATTTTGGCATTATTTCCCTGCATAAGCCTTCTGAACTACTCAAAAACCCCATTGCTGCTATTTACACACCGTTTTCATTTATATTGGTTTATGAAGTATATTTATTGATTTATTATCTACCAAAATCAATCACTACTTACATAAGCAAACAATACGAGATTATCACACTTATCATTATCCGTCGATTATTTAAAGACCTTTCTACTTTAT
>JBKBSS010000228.1:0-5405 GCA_046291385.1 Emticicia sp.
AGTGTCATTTCGCTCGGAGTTTTACCTTCAACGATAAAAGTTGTGAAATTGCGATGGACTACATTTCCTGCGTTATCTTCCAAAATCATGGCCGCAATCACTACCGATTTTTCATCGGGCATAGTTAGTTTTATCGGTTCGAGTTCTTTTTGTAGCCATGCTTGATACGGAATGGTTTTGGTCATATTTCCCCAAGACTTTTTCTGACCGAGGGCGTCATAACCATACAATTGCACTTTCAGATTTAGGCTGTTTCCTAAGTCTTTATCGGTCATAACCGATAGATATAACGGTAGAGAAATCTCTTCTTTAGGCTTCACGCTTCGACTGATTTCGTTGCCCGCCGAAATATAAATATCCGAGTGAAAATCTTTTATTGACATTCCCTCAACTATCTCGCCTATACCTGTTTCTTTTTCTGAGCGGTCGAACCTAAAGTAGCCATTCCACTCATTTATTACGTCGTGGTGTTCGGTATAAAGCCAACCCGCAATTTTTGGGTATTTTCTGAAAGTATTTATCATTCGGTGGTAATCCCAACTCCAATCTACATCGCCCGTGCTGCCTTCGTAGCCCCAAACATTGCCACATTCCGAATTGATATTTGGCACATCGGTTTGGGTATAACCTTTTTCGTAATGAAATTGACTACCAACGTACGTTTTTTCGTCGATTTCCTTCAAATGTTTTTCCCAACCCGAACCTGGCAAATATTCGTGCCATGAATTAATATCGGTTTCGGTATGACCAGCTCCGCAACAAATCGAATTATCTTCAACCAAACGAGTAGCATCCAATGATTTAGCCAAACGATACACCGAAGCCACCCACTTTTGGGTTTCGGGCAAATAAACGCTTTGTTTTTTGCCGTCAACTTCTTGTTTTGTTTTCAAACCCCAAGTTTCGTTAAAAACAATCCAAGAGAAAATCGCAGGGTGATTATAGTCACGTTTTATCATTTCGTGAAGCGTATATTCCGATTCTTTTTGAGCGTTTTTGTCGGGTTCTCCCCAAAAATTCGGCAAATCAGACATCACCAAAACACCCAGTTTATCAGCCCAATAAAGTTTACGAGGCACATCAACTTTGATGTGTGTACGAATGCCATTCAAGCCAATGTTTCGAGCCAAAAGAATTTCGTTTTTCATAAATTCATCGGTCGGAAAAGTATAAAACCCAGTTGGGTGATACGATTGGTCGAGAGCCAATTGCATATAAACTGGCTTGTTGTTGAGGGCGATGTATTTGTAATTAGTATTTGGCAAGTTTACGGTCGAAATCTTACGCATTCCGAAATAAGATTTCACTTCATCATCGGCCAATTTTACATTTGTTTCATACAAATATGGGTCTTCGAGTGTCCATAATCTTGGCGAAGCAATTGGCACTGTAAACGAGTGTTGTGTTTTTCCTTTCGGAAAAGTTTCACGAATCGAAATTTTCTGATTTCCGTTAATTGTCAATTCCAAATCAAGGTCTTTCGTTGCTGGATTTCCCAGATAAACCATCACTTTTACTTGATTTTTATCAATATCGGGCGTAAAATGCACTGCATCTAAGAAACTTTGTCCACGAGCTTCTACATAAATCGTTTGCCAAAGTCCACGAGCATTGCCGTAGCCCTGCTTGCCGTAGAGCGTAAAATCACGGCGTTTATCATCAACTCTTATTACCAAATTTTGTGCAGTTCCGTGCTTTAAGTTGCTTAATTCAAACGAAAAAGGCGTGTAACCTCCTTCGTGGCTGCCCAATTCTTTGCCATCAAGCCAAACGGTAGTTTTCCAGTCAGATGCTCCGATAGTTACAAAAACTCGCTTGCCTTTCCACTCAGGTTTTATCGTAATTTTCTTGCTATACCACGCAATATCGGCTTCGTCTTTCACGCCCGAAAGTGGCGAACCCCACGGAAATGGCACAGAAATAGTTTTAGTAAATTTCTTTGTACCTTTTTGCCATTGTGCTTTTTGGCCTTCATCTTTTTTATCAAATTCAAAAGCCCAATCTCCATTCAAATTGAGCCATTCTGAACGTTCAAAATCTGGACGAGGGTGTTCGGGAAGTGGAATATTTTGTTGCGAAAAAGATTGCTGAATACTAAGCAGGCAAACGAGCATTAGCCCCATTTTTTTGAGGGTTGTCATCATAAATTTGGTAGTTTTGATTTGAATAGATTGGTTTATCAGAAGTCCAAAACGTTGTTTGGATTTCAGTAATATCAATCAAAAATAGTGTTTTTATGCCAATTATTACTATTTTTTTAAAATTGGTTTTCTGCAAAATATTCTTTAAAAATCAATATAAAAGCAACTTTATGTTACCGTGTGAAGATTGCAAACGTTTGTCCATGTTCAAAAAAAGCTTGTGACTTTTCTGAAAAGTTTAAGTCTAAAAAAGTACTAAATCAAATTCTTCTACAATCATGGAAAAATACACAGACCAATTTATGTCAATGGCTTTGCAATATGCACCAAAAATTTTGCTGGCCGTCATTACGTTGATTATCGGTTTAAAAGTCATTACTTGGGTAACAGATTCCCTAAAAAAAGTTCTTCGAAATCGTCATGTAGATGAAAGTATTATACCGTTTTTAGGTTCTCTTGTAAGCGTATTGCTAAAAGTAGTATTACTCATTAGCGTTGCAGGCAGGTTCGGTATCGAAACTACCTCATTTGTGGCTTTGATTGGTGGAGCTGGCTTGGCAGTTGGCTTGGCTCTACAAGGTAGCCTCGGACATTTTGCGAGTGGCGTTTTGATATTGATTTTCAAGCCTTACAAAGTCGGCGATTTGATAACGGTTGCAGGTTTTACGGGCGAAGTTGAAGAAATTCAAGTTTTTACAACTATTTTAAAAACACTCGATAATAAAAAAATTATTATTCCAAATGGCTCAATTACGTCTGGCCCAATTACTAATATTTCGGGACAAGGCGAAATCAGAGTTGATATGCAATTTAATGTTTCTGGCTCAGAAAGCATTGATAAAGTACGAAAAGTAGTTAATGAAGTGGCTAATAGCTGTCCATTAGTTTTGAAAGATAAAGCAACCGATGTACTCGTAAATTGCTTAGAAACAGGTATTATCAAATTTGATGTGCGTCCGTGGTGCAAAAGTGCCAGCTATTGGGACGTATATTATTTCATGCAAGAAAATATCAAACGACAATTTGATGCTCAAGGCGTGCAAGGCCCTACTCCTGCGATGAATATAAACTTGGCTAAATAATAAATCCATATAAAAACTACTAAACACATACCTCTAAATAAATATAGCCAATATAACAAAATCAGCCACTCCTTTTAGGGTGGCTTTTTTTTTGCTACTTTTGGCAATTATTTAAGAAAACTAAACTCAATATGCTTTTAGAAATAGGCGATACTTACCGCCAAAGCTTTAGCTTTTCGCAAGAAGATGTAATAAAATTTGCCGAAGTAACTGGCGATAAAAACCCCTTGCACCTCGATGCCGAATATGCCGCTACAACCCGTTTTAAGCGTCCGATTATTCATGGACATTTGAGCAGCAGTGTTTTTACTCGTATCTTAGGAATGGATTTCCCAGGCGAAGGTTCTATTTATATGAAACAAGAAACCGAATATATGTTTCCGATGTTTGTCGATACTGAATACGAAGTAATTTTTACGGTAATGAGCGTTGACCGAGAAAAACACATTGCCGAAATCACGGGCGAAGTTTATATTAAAGGAACTTCTCGCCGCACAATCAGAGGTTTGGCTACGCTTATGCACTTGACTAAGATTTAAGTAATATTGAATGATAAATATTGAATGTTGAACTCATATAGATACTAAAAACACTCCACCGAATCGGGTCGATGAGTGAGACTCGACCCGATTTGATGGATTGTTTTTAGAGTAAATATAATAAAGCTCTCTATTTGGCCGTTTTAAACTAAATACCTTAAATAAGGTATTACTCACCAAAACTTTCTTGATATACGATGATTGTACTTTGACTTGTCCTTTCCCCATAATTATTTTAAAAGACAATGAACAAGTACTTTAAAACCATGAATCGTGTGCTTCTGGTGGGCTTATTTTTCCCGCTTGTTAGCTTCTCTCAAACTCACCGTGCTTACGCCGACGAACTTTTCAAAAAAGCCGACTATTATCACGCATTTTTTCTGTATCGTAATCTCTACGGTACTACTCTCAGCGAAAATCAGTTTGCCCAGCGTTGTAATCAAGCAATAACGCTCACCAAACAATTTCTCGACTTACGTGCTTCCAAACAATATTATGATGCAAAAACCAAACTACGTGAACTGCTCGAAATAAATCCTGATGATTTTCATGCACCGATTTTGCCCCAATTATCAATCGAAGAAGCAACTTATTGGCAAAAATTGGCTTTAAAACAGAATTCGGCTAAAGAAATAAATCTGATGCTCGAAAAAGCAATTTCGCTTTATGAACAAGGAAAAGCCGATGGCTGGAGTCATACAGATATTGATGAGGCAATTAAACAATGTGAAACCTCAAAAATAGACAATGGCATCGGTGAAAAAATGGCAAAAGTTGGTAGCGTTGCTCCGAAAGTTGAAATTACGCCACCACCAACTATCGAAACGCCAATTGATGAGGTAAAACCCGAAACGCCAATTGCTGAAATAAAACCCGAAACTCCGCCAGTGCCAACGCCAATTGTGCGAGCAGAGACTTTAGAAAAAAAGCCCGTACCACCAATAAAAGTAGCAAAGACTCGTAGCAAAAAAATACTTCCTAAAAGAGAAGTAGCTACAATAAAATAGATTTTCAAATATTTTGTTTACAAAGAGAGGTATTATTCCGAAGAATAATACCTCTCTTTCGTTAGTTAATACAGACACAAATTAATTCTTCCGCATTCAATAAACAATCATTTTATGTAACTTGCAAACTGATATTCAACCAAAACTAAGTGCTAAGACAGATTTAATTTTACAATTTAACTTTTAAAATTGATTTTATATTTTTCACCAACGAGGCTAAATATATTTCGAACTGCCTGTTTTAGGTCATTGAAAGAAGAGTAATCTTCGGGTCTTATCCACTCATATTTAGTTTTACGCCAAAGGGTTTCTATTTTATTTAGATGTGGGCTATATTTTGGTAAAAAAAAGATAAAAAGATTCTTTTCTTGCCATATTTCAATTTGTTTTTTAAATAATTCTGAATGATGAATCGGAGCGTTATCAAGCACTAAAACAGTCATTTTTTCGGTATTCTTAATTTGTATTTCCGTAATCCATTTATCAATAGATGCCACCACAAATGCAGCGTTTATACTACCTTCATTCTCGAAAGTATGCAGTTTATTGGCTTGATTCATAAAACCTAAAATATTCAATCGTTTACTTCTTGTTGGCAAAATATTAACCTGTTCATCAGAAAATTGCCAGCCATAT
>JBKBSS010000022.1:0-17327 GCA_046291385.1 Emticicia sp.
GTTGTTGTAATACTCATAAGCTTCTTTTATTTTCGATTCTTCTTCCCCAATTGTATATAAAATTTCAACGGTCTTCTTAGCTTTATGTAATTCCTGAGAATCTTTCGAACCAATTTTTTGAAGGTCAAACTTAGTAAGTGAACTAACGTTTAAATGACGACACAATAATTGTTTGGCGATAACAAATTGTGAATAGAAATTAATAATATAATCTCCGTCTTTTCTAAGTTCATTTACTTTGGCTTCGTACTGAGTTTTATATTTTTCGTATAATTTATACTTGGCTAATTCCTCGGGAGAAAGTCTGTTGACATCAACAAAATATTTGAAATGCTTTCTTAATCGAGCATATTCACGAGTAATTTCTAAGCTTTCATTATTAATATCTTTTCCATCTTTTCCTCCTAAAAAATCCCAACCGTGGATGTCGTCGATGTAATCATTTTCATCATCATCAATGCCGTTGTTCGGAATCTCGTTGGGATTCACCCAAATTTTACTTTTTAAATCTTCGTGTTCAATGTCCACTCCAGAATCAATAATGGCGACTAATACCGATTTGGAGTGTTTGGTTTTTAAGATTTCACGATAAGCTTTTTCGGTACTAATCCCTCTTACTCCATCTTCTTGATAGTCGAGGTTGAACCAATTGCTCGGAACTTTCTCTGGCGAACGTTCGAGGTACTGTGCATTAAGAGACTTGTATAGCAGTACAAGTATTAATACGAAGGTTAATTTACTGAATTTCATGGCGGTTGAAAGTTAATTTAAAGAGTCAATATTTAGTGTAACAACTAATGTTATCACACAATGCAAATCTAAACAAAATGCTACGTAGAAAAAAGCTATATCGACTCTGCACAATCACATAAAATAGTGATAAAATCTACAAACAAAACCCTTCAATTATCTCAAAAAAAATGATTTTATTCACTTATCAATCAATTAAAGTTTTCATTATTTATTTTGTACGTATAAATGGAAATTTTGGATTTTATGTAGCCCTGTCTTTTTTGAAATATTTTATTTTACTTAAAAATATTTATTAAGTAATTGTACTTAAATTTTTAAATTTTACTTCATTTTATAAAAAAAACTGCCTATCGGAAGTCAATCAATGTTTTTTTATCCTGTTGAAGTTTTTGTATATTGAACCCTCAGGCAATTCAGAGAGTTAATGAAGTGAGGTACTTCTTAAAAAATACAAAATAAACTGAGCATTTTTTTGCGTATGAACCAAAACATCAACTTTAAACAAAGGTATTATCCATGGATTATATGTTTTTCTGGACTGCTGATTTTGGTCGTCATTAATGGATTAACAACTACTTCACTATCTGTTTTCGATAAGGCTTTTATCAATGAATTTCAATGGCGAAGAGATGAACTAAAACTTCGTGAATCAATCACCAACAGTGTTACACTCTTTTTTATTTTACTCTCAGGAATAATTATCGACAAAGTACGAGTAAAAAAAATGATACTTTTTGGAACATTCGTGCTGAGTATCGCTTTACTTGCTTATAGTTTTATCAGTAATAAATATCAAGCCTATTTTATTCATTTTCTTTTGGGGGTTTCTATGATTTCGGCTGGTTCGGTGGCTTGTATTATTTTAGTGTCTTCATGGTTTAGAGAAAAGAAAGGTTTAGCTTTGGGAATTGTTCTGATTGGCACAAGTTTGGGAAGTGCTATTTTTTCGCCTTTGAATAATTACTTACTAAGTTTGTACGGTTGGCGACAAAGTTTTTTGATACTTTCGATTTTTCCTGTTATTATTTTTCTTTACACTTTATTAGTTGTTGAAAACTCACCTTCTGATATTGATAGTGTTCCATTGGGTGAAGAGCCTGATAATGACAAAGAAATCAGCCTACTTGCAGAAGGGATGACTTATCCAGAAGCGGTAAAAACACATTTGTTTTGGCTAATTTGCCTTTGTGGATTTCTTACTTTTTATTGTTTAGTTGGAACAATCGCTAATGTGTTTTTGTACTTAGTAGGCTTAGGTTTTTCTGAAGCAAAAGCAAGTTCATATCTTTTTTTATATTTTATCGTTGCAGGTTCGGCAAAGCTCTTGGTTTCATTATCTTCCGACTTTATCAATCCTTATTGGGTATTTTCCATTTGTTGTATCATGATGATTGTAGGCTTTTTGGGGCTTTCAAGTATGGAAACCATTTTTATCCTACCTTCAATTACATTTATGGCAATAAGTTGGGGAGGCATTTATACTCTATATAATCTGATTGCCATAAAATCCTTTGGATTAGCATCGGCTGGCAAAATTAACGGTACTATCAATATGTTTGAAGGCGGTGGAGCTTTATTGGGACCTTTTCTTACTGGTTTAGTATTTACTATCAACCACTCCTATCAACTTGCATTTTCTATTAATGCTGGTTTGATGGTGGTAGTACTCCTACTTTCATTTAGGTTCAAATCATATATGTTAAAAATACAATCTCATAAAATTCATTGATGAAATACAATTTCGACGAAATCATTAACAGACAAAATACTGATTCTCAGAAATGGGATATGTTCAACGACCCCGAACATACGATTCCAATGCCCGTAGCTGATATGGATTTCAGATGCCCAGAACCAATTTTGGAAGCCTTGAGAAAAGTGACAGAACATGGAGTATTAGGTTATGCCATTGTACCAGAAGCACTGAAAGATGTTTTGCAAGAACGTTTAAAAATACTTTACAATTGGGAAACTGAAAAAGAATGGCAAGTGTGGATTCCCGGACTTGTGCCAGCGATTACAGCAACATGTAAGGCTATTGGTAATGAAGGCGATGCGGTAATGACTCCAATTCCAGTATATCACCCTTTCCATTTAGCTCCTGCTTACGTTGGTAAAAAACTTCAAACTTTTCCTATGATTGAAGTAAGCGGACGTTGGACTTTTGATTTTGATGCACTCGAAGAAGCCATTACTCCTGAAACTAAATTGTTTATGCTCTGCAATCCGCATAATCCGGGTGGAACGGTTTTTACAAGGGCAGAATTAGAAAAATTGCTTGAGATTTGCGAGAAACACGATATTGTCATTTGTTCTGATGAAATTCATGCAGATTTGATTTTAGACGCTACTAAAAAACATATTCCTACCGCAAGCTTGAGTACGATAGCGGAAAATAGAACCATTACACTTTTAGCTCCATCAAAAACTTTCAATATTGCAGGTTTAGGTTGTTCGGTAGCTGTAATTCCCAATCCTGAACTTAGAAAGAAATTCAACGATGCAAAAATGGGTTTCTTTCCTCCGCTTACTCGTTATTCTCAAGATGCGGCTTTGATTGCTTATCGTGATTGTGAAGACTGGAGAGATGAATTAATTATTTACTTGAAAGCCAATCACGACTACCTTTACAATGAACTAAATGGTTATAAAGGCTTGAAAATGCTACCATTAGAAGCTACATATTTAGCATGGATTGATGCCCGCCAAACAGGAATTAACAATATTCAAGAAAAAATTCTGGAAGCTGGCGTAAGAGTAATTGACGGAAAATTATTCAAAGGAGATGGTTTTATTAGACTCAATTTTGCTTGTTCAAAACTACTGCTCGAAGAGGCTGTGAATAGAATTAAAGCAAGTTTAGCATAAAAATAAAAAATTATGAGTTATGAATTATAAATTATGTTTTGAGCAATGTCTAAACTCAATAATTCATAACTCATAATTCATAATTCAAAACTTACAACTTTGCTTCTCCCAAATAAATATCATCATTTTTCAAGGTGATAATATCTTTCCACTTCCCGTATTTCACAACCAATTGTTTCGTCTCGCCTACGTTTTTGGGATTTGGATTTTGTCCAGCCACTAAAATTCTATCTTTGGTAACAATTGCTCTGACAATCGGAAGCCCTTTTTCGTACAATTCTGCTGCATTGTACTGATAGAATTTATTTCCGCCATCAAACGATACTTCTGGAATAATGGCTTTATAATCCGCTTCAAAAATGGCATTATGTTTACTGAGGCGATATAAACCTGCAATGTAGGCTTCGTAACTGGCAAAATTTCTTTGTAAATTATACTGGTTGGGTTTGTTTGGCATCATCGTAGAAATATCATCCCAAAGCCAAAGTCCTTTTGCCCCAGACATCAACGTCAAAATTGGCATTGCCTCCGCCAATTTTAAAGGCAAAGGAGTCCAAGAAGGTGGCGTAGTAAATGCCCATTGTATCGGTATTCTGGGAATATTAGACCAACGAGCATTGACTTCTTGGTCGGCAAGTATCATATAAATTCCATTTTTATACTTCAAATTATCATCGATAATATATCCACCCGGAGTTTGAAAATCAATGAAATCTTTGAAGTTTTTTCCATCTTTTCCAGCAGGATAATCCCAAATCCACATTTTTCTATCAGGATTGGTATAATGATCAGCATTCAAATTCCCAAGTTCAATCACACAGCCAGGATTAGAACTACTTATCCATGCTCCTTTTGCTAAAAACTGTTTCCCTTCTTCCATTAACATTCTGTACTTTTCAGCCATGGCTTTTTTATAAGCTTCAGCAAATTCGCTATCTGGTATTTTCAGTCCGGGAGAGTTGGGAGCTAAATGAGATTTGTCTGGAACATACATCACATTTTCTAAATCCCATATAAAAATATCTACCGTAGCCACCATTTCATTGGGTGGACAATCGTGAAAATGGTTGAAACAAAGTCCTCTGAGATGTGAAAGATAACGGATAAAATCCTCATTTGAATCCACAAATGGGTCTAAATGTCCAGTATTATGGTCAGAAAATGGTGAATGAAATTGTTCAAAATAATTGGCAGTCATCAACCAAGCTCTTTTTGAAATCGGAATACTTGATAAATCTTGCTCATTCATTCTCGACCTATCTAAATGAGTAAAGCCATAGTCGAAAGCCAAGGGATAGCTTTCATTTTCATACCTTGCACCATTGTAGATAATTTTCAGTCCTTTCGCTAAATGAAATTTGGGAAATTTCCCCCAACCAATTTCATTGATATTTTTAGTTGGAGAAAAAACGTAAGTAGGAGTTTCGACCAAAGTTCTTTTAATACTTGAGAGGTCGGCAACTTCAACCGAAGCAGGTTTATCTTTTGTACCAAAAAATAAAAAAGATGCTCCGAAGGCAAAAAGTAAGGCAAGTATTTTCAAGAGATTTTTCATGGTTTATGTTAAACAACACTAAGTCAACGTTATTGAATTTGCTTTATTTCAATTCAAAATAGAATCCTAATTTTAGCTAAAAATTACAGACAGGATAAAAAAACAATAAAGTGTTTTTAATTTTCAAAAACAATCAAGACACAATTAAGTAAAAATATTGATAAAAATGGAAGAAAATAAAGCATTACGCTCGCAAAATTGGTTTGGAAAAACAGGGAAAGATGGATTTTTGTATCGTGCTTGGATGAAAAACCAAGGCATTCCTCACGACCAATTTGATGGTCGCCCTGTCATCGGGATTTGTAATACTTGGTCGGAACTTACTCCTTGCAATGCTCATTTCCGTGATTTGGCAGAAGCCGTAAAGATTGGCGTGTATGAAGCAGGCGGTTTCCCTGTTGAGTTTCCAGTAATGTCTTTGGGCGAAACTTTGATTAAACCTACTGCCATGTTATACAGAAATTTGGCAAGTATGGATGTGGAAGAATCCATTCGTGCCAATCCGATTGATGGTGTTGTATTACTTTGTGGTTGCGATAAAACGACTCCTTCTTTAGTGATGGGTGCTTGTAGTGTGGATATTCCAACGTTGGTTATTTCTGGCGGGCCAATGTTGAAAGGACATTTCAAAGGAAAAGATATTGGAACTTCAGATGTTTGGCGTTTTGCGGAAGCCTATAAATTAGGGCAAATTTCACAGTCGGAATTTGTGGAAGCTGAGGCTTGTATGGCTCGTACTCAAGGACACTGTGCTGTGATGGGAACGGCTTCTACGATGGCGACGATGGTTGAGGCATTGGGTTTATCTCTTCCCAATAATGCTTCGATTCCAGCGGCGGATGCTCGTAGAAAAGTAATTTCTCAGTTTTCGGGCAGACGCATCGTAGAAATGGTGAAAGAAAATTTAACCCTTTCAAAAATTCTTACTCGTGAAGCTTTTGAAAATGCGATTATGGTCAACGCTGCGATTGGCGGTTCAACCAATTTTGTGATTCACTTATTGGCGATTGCTGGTAGAATTGGCGTTGATTTAAACATTGAAGATTTCGATAAATTCTCTCAACATATTCCATTGCTTGCCAATCTTCAACCTTCAGGTGAACACTTCATGGAAGATTTGTATTATTCGGGCGGCTTGCCTGCCGTAATTAAAGAAATGCGAGAAGTGATTCATAATGATGCTTTGACCGTAAACGGAAAAACGATTGGCGAAAACTGTGCCGATGCAGAAGTTTATAACCGTGACATTGTGGCTACGATGGAAAATCCTTTCAAACCCAATTCTGGAATTGCCGTAGTAAAAGGAAATCTTTCACCCAACGGAGCAGTTCTGAAACCTTCGGCGGCTACGCCAGCATTGATGGTTCATCGTGGTAAAGCAGTTGTTTTTGAAACCATTGAAGACTATCATGCAAGAATTGAAGACCCGAATTTAGACATCGATGAAAATTCTGTAATGGTCTTGAAAAATGTTGGACCAAAGGGTTATCCCGGCATGGCAGAGGTTGGTAACATGGGTATTCCGAAAAAATTGTTAGAAAAAGGTGTTCACGATTTAGTAAGAATTTCTGACGGAAGAATGTCAGGTACAGGTTTTGGAACGGTTGTATTGCACGTTTCGCCAGAAGCGGCGGCTGGAGGAAATTTAGCTTTGGTTCAAAATGGCGATTATATCAGTTTGGATGTGCCGAACAGAACGCTAAACTTAGAAGTTTCAGACGAAGAATTGGCTGAAAGACGTAAGAATTGGGAAGCCATTGATATGAATATTACTCGTGGATATGTAAATCTTTATATCAATCACGTTGAACAGGCTCACTTGGGTGCTGACATGGATTTCTTGAAAGGAAAATCTGGAAGTACTGTTACCAGAGATTCGCATTAGTACCAAAACGATGCTCGTGAGTATCAAAACAAAACTCAGGAGTATTAAAACGATGCTCACGAGTATCAAAACAAGACTCAAGAGTATCAAAACAATGCTCTTGAGTCTCAAAATAAGACTCAAGAGTACGAAAACGATACTCACAAGTATCAAAACAAGACTCAGGAGTATTAAAATGATGCTTACGAGTATTAATTGAAATCATTCATAATTGACAGTGTAAAGGTTGAAATTTGTCAAAAAACAGATGTTGTATCGTCAAACCCTTGCGGTTGCCGTTTCATGCGAGGCAACCGCAAGGGTTTGCCGATACAAAAAATACGGTTTTAAGAAATTGTACCAAATTGATTCTTTCATAAAGTACTAATTCAAAATTTATAATTCATATCTCACTAAAAATCCTTTGGGGAATTTTCTTATCTTCGATTTCATTCACAAATCTTCAACAACAACATGAAAAAACATTTACTCTTACTCTCACTTTGTCTTTGGGCAAGTTTCAATTTATCCGCACAAAATACAGCCAAACGTACTTTAAAACCCTCTGATGTTTATCGTTTAAAAACAATTTCAGATGCCAAAATTTCTCCAGAAGGTAACTGGGTAAGTTACACACTTTCTACGGTTGATTCAGCCAAAAACAAAAGAAATGCCGATGTTTATATGGTTTCTTGGGATGGAAAAGAAACCATTCAACTCACACACACGCCTGAGGGTGAATCGCAAGCTCGTTGGAGTCCAGACGGGAAATATCTATCCTTCGTTTCGTCAAGAAATGGTTTAAGCAGTAGTCAAATCTGGTTAATGGACAGAAGAGGTGGCGAAGCAAAACAATTGACAGATTTGAAAAAAGGCGATTTACAAGAATACGCTTGGTCGCCAGATGGGAAAAAAATTGCTTTAGTCATTAAGGTTTCGGCAGATACTTCTAAATCAAAAGCTCCGAAACCAATCGTTATCGACCGTTTTCAGTTTAAAAAAGATGTTGAAGGCTATATTACCCGAAGCTCGACGCATTTGTATTTATTCGATATTGAAACGAAAAAGATTGATACTTTAACCAAAGGAAATTTTGAAGAAGAATCGCCAGTTTGGTCGCCTGATGGCACACAAATTGCCTTTTTGAGTAATCATACAGAAGATCCAGATAAAAATGAAAATACTGATATTTTCGTGATGGAGGCTAAACCCAACGGTAATATCAAACAAATTACGACTTGGGCAGGAAGAGATTTTGCTCCAAATTGGAGTCCAGACGGACAACAAATTGCTTATTTACGTACAACTTCAGCAGAGAATTTTATCATGTACGACCAAGCCATTTTGTCGGTAGTCTCGAAAGAAGGTGGCGAACCAAAACTCTTGACAAAATCTTTAGACCGCCCTATTGCTTCGCTCAAATGGGCAAAAGATGGGCTTTCGATTGTGGCACTTATTGTTGATGATAGAACTCGTTACATTGCTCAATTCGATGCAAAAGATGGGAAAATGACTAAAGTTTTAGGAGGCGAACAAAGCTGTACTTCTTTAGAAAGACATCCGTCGGGTACTTTTCTAACCACTATGAGTAATCCTTACACGCCTACCGAATTGTATGTGTTAGAAAATGCTTCGCTGCGTAAACTTACCAAGCATCACGATGATTTTTTAGCACCTTTGGCTTTGGCAAAAGTGGAAGGTTTTACTTCAAAAAGTAAAGATGGCACTTTGGTTTCTAACTTACTTTTTACCCCCATTAATGCCAATAGTTCGCAAAAACTCCCGACAATTTTCTTTATTCATGGTGAGCCAGTGGCACAAGATGAGTATAGTTTTGATTTGAGTCGCCAGATGTTAGCTGCCGCTGGTTATGCGGTAGTGGCTGTTAATTATAGAGGTTCAAATGGTAGAGGTTTGGCGTATTGCAAATCTATTTATGCCGATTGGGGGAATAAAGAAGTAATGGATATTTTAGGAGCTTGCGACCATTTGGTTCAAAAAGGAATTGCCGACCCTGAAAAATTGGGGATTGGTGGCTGGAGTTATGGCGGAATCCTGACAGATTATACCATTGCAACGGATACTCGTTTTAAAGTGGCAGCAAGTGGTGCAGGGGTTGCTTTGGTACTTTCTATGTATGGCAACGACCAGTATATTCTTCAATACGAGCATGAATTGGGTGCTCCTTGGAAAAATATGGATAAGTATATTAATCTTTCTTATCCGTTTTTTAAAGTAGAAAAAATCAAAACACCAACGCAGTTTATGGTGGGTGAAAGTGATTTCAACGTTCCAGCAATCGGTAGCGAACAAATGTATCAAGCGTTCAAATCTGTAGGAATTCCAACCGAATTGATTATCTACCCAGGTCAATTTCATGGCATTACCAACCCCATTTTCCAAATCGACCGCTTCGAGCGTTATTTGAAATGGTTTGGGAAGTATTTGAAGAAGTAAAATGGCTTTCGGATGTCGGTCTTCGGATTTCGGTCGTTGGATATCGGACTTTGGATTTGGGATTTAGGATTTTGTTTTTTTGAGCTTTAGACTTTTGAATTATCTTATTTATTTACTTTAAAAAAACTCAAAAAAGAAGAAATCTAAAACCCGAAATCCGAAGACTGACATCCGAAAACAAAACCTAAAATTCGAAACCCGAAGACCGACATCTGAAAGCAAAAAAATCCGACATCCGATGACCGAAAGCCGACAGCCAAAAGCTACTAATCTACTTTACTCGCTCTAATAATCTTCACTGGCCCGTCCAATAACTCGCCTGCTACCAAACCAAAAGCTTTGATATGTGGCTGTTGGTCGTGCAACATTAATCCTTCGTAACTCTCCCAAATTTCATGGAAAGTAAAAAGATTACCTTCTTCGATTGACTGATGTAAATCGTATTGAATACAAGCGGCTTCTTTTCTCGACTCAATCACCAATTGCTGTAACTGAGCTTTCAGTTCTTCTACTTTTTCAGGCTTGCCATTTACGATAGCTGTGAGGTAAATATTCATATTTGAAATGTTATTAAAGAATTGATGTTAATATTAATCACGAAAGGTCGGTATTTTCGACCCATTAAAAAAATGAAAACTCATTAAATTTTTCAACAAAAACGGTCTGCAATGATTTATCTGTTCTGAAACAGAACAAGCATTTAAAACATAAAATGTATCTTTGAAAATACAACAAAGGATTGAATTCTCGATAAACAATGATAGTTAATCAACTTTTTAATAATCAAGTTGCCATCGTTACGGGTGCTGGTATCGGTATTGGCTTTGAAATTGCCAAACAATTGACCCAAGTTGGAGCAAAAGTAATGCTCAACGATATGGACGAAGCTTTGGTAAGTACCGCTGTCGCTACGATTCAAGCGGATGGGGGAATTTGTGAAAAATTTGTCGGAGATGTTTCAGAATTGACAACTATTCAAGCTTTAGTAAAGAAAACCATAGATACTTTTGGGAAAATAGACATCCTGATTGCCAATGCTGGCATTACTACTTTTGGCGATTTTTGGGAATATCAATCCGAATCCATGCAAAAAATTTTACAAGTAAATCTTTTCGGTACTTTTTTCCTTACGCAGGCGGCTACCAAACAAATGATTGCCCAAGGAAATGGCGGAAGTGTTTTACTGACTTCTTCCGTGACTGGTCATCAAGCTCATAAATACTTGGCTGCTTATGGCATGACCAAGGCAGGAATTGAACAATTAGCCAAAAACTTGGTGGTTGATTTATCGCCTTTTCAAATCAATATCAATACCGTTGCTCCGGGGGCAACTTTAACTGAACGTACTTTGAGCGATGCCAATTACTTAGAAACTTGGTCGAGAATTACGCCAACTGGGCGACCTTCTACTGTTCAAGATATTGCCAATGCAGCACTCTTTTTGGTTTCGCCACTTTCCAGACAAATCACTGGGCAAAGTGTAGTTGTGGATGGTGGCTGGACTTCGGTAGGGCAAACACCTTATTAATTATGAGTTATGAATTTTGAATTATGAGATAAGACTTAATAGTTGTCGGTTTTATTCACAGAGTTTGTACTGAGTTTCACAGAGTAATTTTATAGTGTCTCTCTGTGAAACTCTACAAATTCTCTGTGTTCCTCTGTGTATTTTTTAAATTATCAAATCCCAAATCTTATCTCATAATTCAAAATTCATAACTCATAATTATCCTCAGCTTTTCCAATACTTCTTCAAATTATAGCTAAAAGTCAGCATAAAGTATTGTTGCAAAACATTCGACTGAACGTCTTCGATGTACGTAGTCGTGATATTTCTTTGAATACTTGTGTTTTGTTTCAATAAATCAAAAACTGATAAACGTATTTCGCCTTGCTGTTTTTCAAATAATTTCTTCGCCACAGCCATATTCCATAATGTATATTTTTGATTAAAACTTGACGAAAGACCAGAGTAAGAATAATGTGTAGCATCAGTATTAAACACAAAACCTTTTCCAACGATAATATTTATACGTACTTTCAAATTTTGGTTAAAGTAATTATTGTTCAAATTGGTAGAAATGGTATTCTGAACATAACTAATATTCGAGTTTGACGAAATGGTAAAGTCTATCTTTGGGCTAATATTACTACTCAAGACCAAACCAAAAGTATATTTCTGCGAATCTGAATAATTCATTACATTATTAATAAGTCCGGGAGTACGGGAAAAATTGGCAGTAATATTCGAGTTAATATTTGATTTTATGGCTTTTACAGGAAAACCATAAGACATAAATCCTCTAACAGAATACTGTCCATCTAAATTGACTGGTCGAGATAGCTGTGAACCTGTTTTCAACACAATATCCTTTGAAATAATGGTATCTTTTGAAGCGATAAAACTGCTATTGGTAATGTTGCCCATCACAAAACTGGCACTCATTAAAGTAACAAAATTTGAAAAAGTCGTCGGACTTGTAGCCGTATAACGAAGTGAAAGCTGATGCTGGTACTCTTGTTTTAAAGCTGAATTACCCGTTGAAAGTCGCAAAGGATTATTATTGTTTACTACTTCTTGCAACTGGCTAACACTGGGTTGCTGGGTTTGAGTTTGATAATTAAAACGAACAGATTTTGCATTACCATTGATATTGTATCGCAATGAAAATGAAGGTAAAATATTATTAAAACTTCTATCAAGATGATACTCTTTGGGAAATACTTGCTCGTTCATTAGCTGAGTATTCTGATAACGGATTTCAGAAGAAATATTTAAGGTACGAGAAAACTGACGAAAACCCGTACCAACCCGATAAGTATAATAATTACTGCTAAAAACGTTACTCAAAAGCGTATCTAATTGATTATAAACCTGTTCAGCATCCGTAAAATTATAGGCATACTTCTCTGACTGACTTTGGTTATAGCCAAAACTTGAGTTCAGAAAAACTGCACTTTGTCTGCTAATTGGTTCTGAATAATTCACATTCGTAGATAAACCCCAACCGCTGGCATCTGTATGTGAACTTTGATTTAAGATTCTTGAAGAGGGATTCGTACCATAATATAAGTTGGTAGATTTCAGTAAATTATCTGCATTTCTATCATTATAAGTAGTTGATACATTTACCGTTAAAGCTCTGCCCATTTTAGCAAATCGGTGTCTGAACAAAATATTATTTGAAAAATTGATGGCATTGTTATTATTGACATTCAGATTAGAAACTTCGTTGAGTTTAGTTGTTTTTAGATTGGTTGTGCCTGAATATCCCGAATTTATATCTGTATTTTGGATACTCAAGTTCGGAGTCATCACTAAGGAATTATTATCATCAATTTTGTACTCCAATCTAAAATAAGCACGATGGTTTAAACTTTTTGTACTTGAATTACTGCTTTCGGTATAAGTTTGTCCAGCATTATTACTTTGAATATATTGCTGATAAGTATTTTCTACCAACGAATTGGTAGCCTGATTCAAGAAATAACTTCCTTGAAATTTCAACTTTGTTCCCCACTCGTTGGAGTAATTTAAACCCAAAGCATTGGTTTTATTATAACCGGGCTGATTATTGACTAAAAAATTACTGGTATTGTTCGTTCCACCGCCAGCTTGTCCGCCGCCGCCTTGTCCACCACCACCGCCACCTCTTCGGCTTTGTGCAGAACCGCTCGAAACGCCAATTAAATCTTCCGAAGAAAAGTTTTGTTCATTGATATTATTCGACTGAAACAAAGCGGTAAAACGACTATTTCCTTTAAAACGATTAATACTTGAATTTACTTTATAAGTATCGTTTGTGCCAATACCAGCTGTATTTCGCCCAAAAATTCCATTCCGCATATCTGGACGAGTAGTGATATTGATAGTTTTGGTCGTATTTCCATCATCCAAACCTGTTAATTGAGATTGTTCACTGAGTTGGTCAAAAACCTGAATTTTATCAATTACTTCAGCTGGAATATTTTTCATTGCTGCGGTAGCATCTTTTCCGAAGAAAAGTTTTCCGTCAATCATTACTTGTTTCACTTCTTCGCCTTGAATCTGCATTTTGCCATTTTCCACCATTGCACCTGGTAATTTTTCGATAAGTTCGTCCGCATTGGCATCGGGATTAACTTTGTAGGCACGAGCATTAAATTGCAAAGTGTCTTTTTTCTGAATTACAGCCGCTACTTGTCCAACAACTTTTACTTCGTTCAAAGTTTGGCTGTCTTCTTCCAACAAAATTGGGCTAATTACTACATTGGGTTCGCCAGAAACACTGATTGTTTGGCGATATTCTTTAAAACCCACAAATGTTACTCTCAATGAATAATTTCCTCTTCTTACTTGCAGAAACTGAAATTTCCCTTGTTCATTTGTCGTCACAATTCTTTTTCTGGTCGAATCCATCAAAGAAACCAAACTCACATAAGCACTTTTTAAAGGTTTTTGTGAAAGAATTTCTCGAACTTCGCCATTCACAACGGATTGAGCAAATATTTGAGAAGCAGTGAATAGGAAAAAGGCTAAGGCTACAATACTTTTTTTCATAAATGAGGAAAGGTTTATGTCTTAATTATTAACTCAAAATTCGCATATTCCGTATAGATAAAGTGAACAATGCGACTATTCGCAATTTTTGTGCGACTTATCTCTGTAATATCCTACATTTGATACGCTTTAAGGCTTTTTATCGTTAATAAAAAAATTAAAATCAACTCACATGAACGTTTCTCGACAAACAAAACTTTTAAGATACGCTTTCTTCTTTGTCTTTACTTTCTGGTTTTCAAGTTGCAAAGAAAGTCCTACCATTGAGCCTAACCAGGCAGATTCATATTTGGTAAGTAGTAACCTAATCGGTACTTATACAAAAGAAGATTTAAAAAATAGAACAACCGTGCTAACGGGTGGCATAAACGACCCGCTTATTGATGCTTTTATTACGGGTTTATTGAAGTACGACATCAAGGCTTATAAAATCGTTTATAAAACAAAAAATACGGATGGCACAGAAATTCAAGCTTCGGGTTCTTTGATAATTCCAAGCACTATCGAAGCACTTCCACTCATCAGCCAGCAACACGGCACAATTCGTTCTGATGCCGACGCTCCTTCTAATTATGATACTGGTAGTGAATCTTATTCTATCGCTTCTATTTTTGCCTCAAACGGCTACATTATTGCTTCGCCAGATTATATAGGTTATGGTACTTCCAAAAATATTCTTCACCCTTACGAACACCGTGAGAGTTTGGCACAAGCCAGCTTGGATATGATTAGAGCTTCGTCAGAATTTATTAAAAAAGAAAACTTGAATTGGAATAAAAAACTGATGATTACGGGTTACTCGCAAGGTGGATTTGCTACCATGTCTTTACAGAAAAAAATTGAAGAGCAATTCCCGAACGAGTTTAATTTAGTCGCTTCTTCTTGCGGTGCTGGAGCTTATAACAAAACGGCTTTTATGAAGTATTTAATCAATGAAACTACTCATGGAATAGCGGCTTACAATCAATTATACATTTGGGTGGTACAAACTTATAACCGCATTTATGGACTCAACAAAACGATGGACGTTTACTTCAAAGCTCCTTACGCTACTGATATTCAAACTAATGGAACGAATGCAAATGTTGGAGTAAGTTTTAATCTTGCTTTTGCAGATAGTTTCAAAAAAGCCGTGAATGATGGTACTGATACAGCCTTTTTAAATGCCGTAAAAGATAATGATGTGTATGATTGGGCACCTAAAACTGAAACTCAACTCTATCATGGCGATGCCGACCAACAAGTATTTTACTTAAACTCAACAACTTCATTGGCTGCTATGAAAGCCAAAGGTGGAAATGTCACTTTGTTTACTACGGCAGGTGGAACGCATGGTTCTACACTGCAAAGTTATGCTTTAGGAACTTTTCAATTTTTCAACAGTAAAAAGTAAGTTTTTGAATGATTTCCTCTTAGGAAAATTAAGCTTTCTCTTGAAAAATTAAATTATTGTTTCTAATTTTAAAAAACAACAAAATTTTGAATCCATCAATGCAACTTTCGCTGATTTCTGAAATGCCTGAATTAGAGAAGAAAATCTTCTTAGACATTTATGCTAAGGTGTATTTTGACACCCGAAGAAATCGCCCAAGACTAAAAACGATTGATGGACAAACGATTCCTTGTGATTTAAAAATTGGTTGCCCAACCAAAATTATTTCTGATTTTCCAGAAGGCACAATTTATAAATTAGATGCAAGATTGATTCAAAAAAATGGTCGCCAACCGTATTTTTTAACGATTAATAAACATAAAGTACAAAGAGCGATTGAGTTTTTTGAACATAATTTACAAATTCAAAAAGGTTTGAAAACGGACACAAAACCTAAAAAAGTAACTTTTGAGAAGGTAAAAAAAGCCAAAAAAGTAATTGATGATATTTCGATATTTTAATAAAAAAAGCTTGATGACAATTAATCATCAAGCTTTTTTATTAATCAAAAATACATTTTTTCTGCTAAACGAAAAGTATTACAATGTGCTTCTACGATGTCTGTGATTTTTGGAGAATAGCCTCCGCCCATCGCTACTACAATGGGTAAATTATTCTTTTGAGCTTGTTCAAAAACAAATTCGTCACGTCGATAACAGCCTTCTTTTGAAACACTTAATTTACCCAGTTTATCCGTTGCCAAAATATCAACTCCAGAAACATAAAACAGAAAATCAGGTTTTTGACTTTGAATTAATTGGGGAAGAGTTTCATAGAGTAATGACAAGTACGGTTCATCTTGCGTATAAGTAGGGAGTTCGATGTCTAAATCAGATTTTTCTTTGTGCAGTGGATAATTTTCTTTTCCGTGCATCGAGAAAGTGAATACTCTGTTTTCATGTTGAAAAATTTCTGCCGTTCCGTTCCCTTGGTGTACGTCTAAATCTATGACTAAAATCTTACGGGCTAATTTCTGGTCTAATAAATAATTGGCTCCCACAGCTACGTCGTTGAGTAAACAAAAACCTTCTCCTTTGTTGGAATAGGCATGATGCGTTCCGCCTGCAACATTCATCGCCACACCATTCTCAAAAGCAAAATGACAACAATCTATTGTTCCTTGAGTAATAATGGTTTCACGCAACACTAATTCTGCTGATAATGGAAAACCTATTTTACGAATCATTTTTGGGTCGAGACGTAGGTTTTTTAAATCTTCCCAATACTTTTCTTCATGCGTCAGGCGAATCCATTTTTCATTAATCGGTTTGGGAATGAAAAAATTTTCTGGCTTACAAGTACCTTCATATAATAATTGTTCAGGAATTAATTCATACTTCAACATCGGAAAACGATGTCCTTCTGGCAATGGATGTTGATAAATGGGCGAATAAGCGATTTTTAGCATTAATGATATGGGAATTTAATAGTAAATGTAGTTCCTTGGTTTTCGGTACTTTCAAAAGAAATTTCTCCGCCATTGATTTTTACTAAATTATGGACAATTAATAAACCCAAACCTGTGCCTTTGATACCACCAACATTATCTCCTCTAAAAAATGAAGAATACACTTTTTTCTGTTGGCTTTGAGGAATGCCAATACCAAAATCAGTAATATTGATTTGGAAATGGTCTTCGTTGAAGTATAAATATAAATTGGGACTTTGCTTTTCACTTGAATATTTGAAAGCATTTGACACCAAATTGTCGATAATATGTTCTAAATGTTGAATATCGACGAAGACGTTTCTTTTATCACCAAAGACTTTAAAATTCAGCTTTCTACCATCTTTTTGATGTTTATTCTGACGTTCTTTCATATAGTTAATCAAATCAATTAAGTTCACTTCATCTTTT
>JBKBSS010000229.1:0-5403 GCA_046291385.1 Emticicia sp.
TACTGAAAATCAATGATTTATAGTGTAAAAATCAACAACTTGCAACAATCCGCCAAAGCGGATTAATGAAACTCTTTTTAACAATTTGTAACACAATATTGAGTAACCAGTATCCAGCCACAAGTATTATTAAGCTTTCTGGTAGCCTTCAGCAACTAATTTGCCTTTGTAGAATAAGTTGCCTTCAAATACGTGTGCACGGTGACGAACGTGAATCTCGCCAGTAGTTGCATCTACCGATAAAGCTTTAGTTGATAAAGAATCGTGCGTTCTACGCTTATCTCTTCTTGATGTCGAATGTCTTCTCTTAGGATGTGCCATTTTACTATTAACAATTAACTATTTACAAAATTTATATATCTAAATTAATTAGCAAAAGAATAGATAGCCCGAAAGCTCATTCTTTATTCTTAATTATTCATTCTTAATTTACCAAGAGCCGCCCATCTTGGGTCGATTTCTTGCTCTTTTGGCTCGTCGGTTGGTTCTTCTTCTTTTTCGGAAGTATAAACCAGCAAGCCTTCTTCTTCAATATCCTCATTTCTGAATCTTGGATGTAGCTTCTTCATCGGAAGCGAGATGCCAATAAAATCAAAAATGTGTTGTGCGATATTGACAGTGGCGGCTCCATAAGGAATCATTTCGATTTCATCAGAAATTTCTTCGTGACGGTCGCCAAACTTGTAAATATATTTTTCCGAAACCTGTACTTCTTCGTCAAATAATTCAAGACTACGGTCGCAAGTCAATTCGAGCGTTGCCGTAATATCAAAGTTTAACTGAATTAGAGCGGAATTCTTGTTGAGCCTCACGATGGCCTTGAAATTGCCCTTCGTAATGAAACTCTGCTCGAAAGCCCCAAAAAATCTATCATCTCCCTCGAAATCGAAGTTATGAACCTTTTCTTCGAGTCCCTGAATGTTAATGTCGTATTTTGATAGTATCTTGCCCACGTTTTCACAGAAAGGTTGCAAATTTACGGCTAATTTTGGAATTACGAAAGTTTCTTAGAGAAAATGCTTAAAATACTTACTAATAATCGTTTATTTTTCATTCTATTCCTTATTTGGGTAGTTTTTGGGGCAGTTTTACAACTCCTTTTTACGTCAACCGAAATAATGTTTTGGATAAACCGTCATCATAACTCACTGTTAGATACCTTTTTTTACTGTGTAACACTATTCGGTGAAGACACGGTTTGGCTCGGTTTGTTCTCTTATTTCGCTTTTGAAAAGTATGTAAAAGGAATAGAGAATAACCAAGCGATAAAAGTACTGCTAATTAGTTGGCTATCAAAAGTTTTGGTGTCAGTTTCGTTGAAAAATATCTTTAATTATCCACGACCGATTGAGGTTTATCAACATTCGAGCCAAGCCATTCATTTGGTTGATGGCGTAACGATGCACCATTGGCAAAGTTTTCCGTCGGGGCATACCATGACGGCCTTTGCTTTTGCCTGTGTGTGCTTGTTTATATTTAAGAAAACTCATTTAACAATTATTGCTTTATTAGTAGCGATGCTTGTGGGTTATTCTCGAATGTACCTTTTTCAGCATTTCCCAAGAGATGTCTTTGCGGGAAGTGTGCTGGGGGTTGGGGTTTGCATAATTGTATTCATCCTATCAAATAAAAAGATTACCACATAGTCACAAAGAGCACATTGGTTTCACTTAGTGTATCTCTGTGTACTTCGTGTCTATGTGGTAAAAAAAACTAAAACCATGTTTTACTCAAAACGAGATTTACAATTTCAATTATTTGAAGTACTTGATAGTGAAGCACTTACAAAGTACGATTATTTTCAAGACCACAACCGAGAGTCGTTTGATATGGTGCTTGAAGCGGCCGAAGGCATTGCAATAAAAATGATGCTTCCATTGCTGACTGAAATGGACAGAAAAGAGCCGCAATTGGTCGATGGTAAAATCAGAATCCACGAGGGCATGAAGGCTATCATCAAGAAAATGGGTGAAGATGGCTGGGTAAATGCCGCTTTTCGCTACGATGAAGGCGGTCAACAATTACCAACTACGGTTTTGAACGCCGCAGGATTTATTTTTCAAGCTGCCAATTATTCTTCGAGCATTTTCTCTTTTATGAGTGGCGGTTCGGCCAATTTGATTCGCACTTTTGGTTCACAGACATTGATTGATACTTTTACGCCAAATATGTATTCGGGAAAATGGCAAGGAACAATGGCTTTGACCGAACCCGATGCAGGAAGTTCGCTTTCTGATATTTCGACTTCGGCAGAAGCTACCGATGTGGAAGGCGTTTACAAAATAAAAGGACAGAAAATCTATATTTCAGCGGGCGACCACGATGCTTGCGAAAATATTGTTCACCTCATGCTTGCCAAAATAAAAGGTGGGCCAGTTGGAGCAAAAGGAATCTCGTTGTTTGTAGTGCCACAAAAACGCCCAGAAAACGGCGAATTGCTTGATAATGATGTAATTACGGCAGGAATTTTTCATAAAATGGGCTATAAAGGAGCTCCGATTGCTCATTTGAGTATTGGCTCAAATGATGGAACTTTAGGCTATTTGGTTGGCGAACCACACAAGGGTTTGAGTTATATGTTTCAGCTAATGAACGAAGCTCGTATCGGGGTTGGACTAAACGCTACGGCCATCGGAACGGCTGCTTATTATGCTTCGTTGGCTTATGCAAAAGAGCGTCCGCAAGGGCGAAAAATTTCGGAGAAAGACCCAGCTAAACCTCAAACTGCTATCATTAATCATGCTGATGTGAAGCGAATGTTGTTGTTTCAGAAATCGGTGGTTGAGGGTTCGTTAGCTTTGCTTCTGTATTGCAGTAAATTATCTGATTTGATTCATGTAGAAGGAGGAGAAATTAAGGAAAGAGCTAATTTATTGCTTGATTTGCTCACGCCGATTGCTAAATCTTATCCTTCAGAAATGTGTTGTCTTTCGACGAGTGCAGCCGTGCAGGTTTTGGGTGGAGCTGGTTATACAACTGATTTTACGGTCGAACAGTTTTATCGTGAAGCTCGTATTCACCCGATTCATGAAGGAACAACGGGCATTCATGGACTTGATTTATTAGGTCGGAAAATTACGATTCATAGTGGAAAGGCAGTTGAGATTTTTTTTGAAGAAGTTTCAAAAACGATGAACGATGCTTCGCAAAATTCTGATTTGCAGCCTTTTGTGGAGAAATTACAAAAATCATTGGGCAAAGCCCAACAAGCAACCAGCTATTTGCTCGGCTTGGCAGGAAAAGGAGAAACTGAGAAGTTTTTGGCCGATGCTACACTTTATCTCGAAATGTTTGGCATCATCTCGATTGCTTGGCAATGGCTCAATCAAGGAATTGTGGCGAAGGAAAAACTGAACGATGCTCACGAAGCTGACCAAAATTTTTATCAAGGAAAATTGGCTACGATGAGGTATTTTTATGAATACGAATTAGTAAAAGTAGATTCGCTCGTGAAACGTTTACAAAGCACTGATAGCGTGACGATTGAAATGCAAATTGATTGGTTTTGAACTTCGACTCCGCTCAGCTACCGAATAATGAATTGTGGCACACCTCAAAGGTGTGCCACAATTATTTTAACCCACCAAAGCAAACGTAAATAGTCCGAAAGCCATCAGTAGAAAATAGCCTACCAATGAAGCCGCTCCAGCGTAATCTTTTGCAATGCGTTGGCCAGTAAAAAGACATAGAATAGAAAGAAGCGAAAGCTCTAAGCCAAGAATTGCAAAATCTTTTTGCCCTTCGATGAAATAGAAAATTCCTCCGAAAAAGGCGAAAAGTCCTGCCAAAACTTCCAAAATTGTAATAATTACGAATAAAATTCCCGAAAACGAATTGAAAAATGTCTTGGCAAAAACACTCTGAATATATCCTTTATTGCCCTTGAAATCAAAAACTTTATCGAAGCCCGATTGTAAGAAAAGTACGCCCGCAAATAGCGAGATAAGTACTTGAATGACTTTTAACAAAGTATGGTCGAAAATGTGCATCATTTTAATGGTTTAGTTTTTGGCAAAGATAGGTCTTTTTTACATAAAAACGCTGGCAGGGTTCAAACCCTGCCAGCGTTAAACTAATTAATTACATTTGGTTCTAATAATTTCACAAACGAATTCCGAATGTAATGGCATTGCCATTGATAGGATTATTGTCTTTGAAAAGTGGTGTTGCTTCGTAGCGAGCAAAGATTGCAAAACCTTCACGACCTAATTCGGCGGCAAATCCGTAATGGAGTTTATTGAGATTGTACGCACTTTTGAAGTGTTCTTTTGCCCCAGTTTCTTCTTTAGTTTTTACGTAGCTACCGATTCTTGCACCGCCGTAAGCACCTACTCCGAGAGTCCATTTACTTTCTTTGAAACCAAACTGCAACATTAGCGGAATATTGAAACTCGAAATCACAAATTTCGATTTATCAAGGTTTTCTTTTACATCCATAAAACTTGCTCCGTTGGCTGTGTTTACCAAGCGAATATTTTCTTTCATCATGTAATTATTCCAGGCAAACTCAAAGCCTGTTCCGAGAGCCACATCTACATGATTTCCTGTGATAAGTCTATGATTTTTCTTCCAATTTAAAGCTACGTATCTCGAGCGAACATTATCAAGCTCAGGCAAATTCTTTGTTTCGTAAGTATTTAAGCCAACGTATAAGCCAAAATCTTTGCGAGAAAACATGTTGTTTTTCTTCGGTGAATAATGCGATGAGTGTTTATATTCTCTCGAATCGTTTTCATCATCTTGGGCAAATGCACCCAAATTTACAGTAACAGCCATAGCTAAAGCAGCGATTGTTTTTACAAGCGTTTTCATAATTTTAATCAATTTAATGTGAGTGAGTGATGTTTTAATGTGATAGAAATGTAGATTTCTATCGGCTATATTTGAAAAACTGCTGCAGTAGTTTTTGAAAATTTGCTTTTCGTAATAAAGATGCAGAAAGTAGGAGAGTGGGTTGCAGAGGAAAAATAAAAAATCTGATAATCAAGCTGAGAATAGTTTCAAATACTTGATTATCAGATTCTTATGAATAAAAATATTTTTTGTTTTAGATAAAATTCACCTCAGCCGAAAGCTGAATGCCAAATTTTTCTTTGACCGAAGCCTGTATTTTTTGTGATAAATCTTTGATTTCTTCGCCTTTGCCGCCGCCGTAATTGACCAGCACCAAAGCCTGTTTGGCATGAACGCCCACATTGCCGAAGCGTTGACCTTTCCAACCTGCTTGCTCAATGAGCCAACCTGCAGGAACTTTCGTAGTAGTTTCGCTGACTGGGTAAGATGGAATCGTTGGAAATTGTGCTTTTAAAGCCTCAAATTGCGTATTCAGAATTTCTGGATTTTTGAAAAAACTTCCTGCATTGCCAATTTCAGCAGGATTTGGTAATTTACTTTGGCGAATAT
>JBKBSS010000230.1:0-5392 GCA_046291385.1 Emticicia sp.
ACACAAATCAAGAGGTTTGTATGGGTAAATTTAGTAGGTATTACAACTGCTTACAAAACCGAAAAATTTAATTTTGAATCGGAGCTAACTGGTAGTATGTACAGCAAAAAATATGATTTTGCTGCCTTATCAAAGATTGGCATTAACATCAAAAAGATAAATTATGGTGGCTATTTTATCTATTCAGGTAAAGAGTTCTATGGTTTTTTTAGAAATAGTTATTTAATCTCAAATAGCCTTTCGGTCAATATAAACAAAAAACTGAGTTTAGGTGTCAATGCCAATATCATGAGATTGAACCCAAGCATGGACGAAATAAATTTCACTACTTCTCCTTTCAATACCAATTTTATGGGCTATGCTGGGTATAATATCACCAAAAATAGCAACGTAAATTTAAGCTATAACTGGCAAAGAAATGAAGACAGAATGGTGCCAAAACGCTTTTTCTATCAACAAGACTTCGTTCGGTTAGCCTACAATCTAAATGGAGAAAAGCTAAATCTTTGGTACGAAGGAAGGTATGGTAATGCAAAAAACCTTTTGGCTTTGGATGACCCCTCAATCATAAAAAATAATATATCGAATGTCATACAACCAGAGGTTCGTATATTCCCTTGGGCTTGGGCGGGTATCTACTTACAACACGACCGTAGTAGTAGGTTTTCTTCGCAGAATATACTTACTGATTATTTTTATTATGGTGCTTCTCTGAGATTACCGATAAATTCCAAACTTAGTGCTTATTTCAATTACAGAAGTAATTATGCCCTTGATGAATTGACACAAAGCCAAAGTCTTTTATTTACGACCGTAAACCTAAACCTCAAAAAACATACTTTCCAATTATTAGGTGGTAGGACTCTTATACCTACAGTTAGCCCTGTTAATCAAAACACCTTATACTTTGTTTTGAAATATTCTTACAGACTAAATGCTCCTATTTCAAGGGTCAAAAACTTAGGAGATATACAAGGACAAATATCACTGACATCAGAAGGTCTCAAAAGAGAAGGAATTGTTATCACATTGGGAGATAGAAAATTTGTATCCGATAAAGACGGAAAATTCTACTTCAAACATTTAATAGCTGATAAATACTACATTGATATTGACAGAGCGAGTGTTCCTTTGGGAGTAATAGCCAATCTTAGGCTTCCTTATGAAATAGATGTTAAGGGAGATAGCACTAAACAGATAAATTTATCGCTTACCAAGACAGGTACAATCGTAGGAAAGGTATTGTTTGTCGACACAGATAATGATGGAAATAAGGGAAATCCCTCGGTTTTAATCAAAGTATCGAACGAAGAAGAAACATTTTATACAAGAGTCAACAAAGAAAATGAATTTTCGTGTAAACAAGTAAAGCCAGGAAAATGGCAAATAACAGCGAGCGTAGTGGGTGGAAATCAAGAAGATTATTCAATAAATGATGCTACTCAATCAATTGATGTAACGGAGGATAATCGTACGGAAGTTGATTTTACAATCGAAAACTATAAGCGAACAATAGAATTTACGCCGACTACTTTCAATTTAATTGATAAGAAAGAAAGTAATAGTAAGAAAGAAGTTACTTCTACGAGTAAGCCCAACAAAAGTATCAGTAACTCCGAAACTTTAAAATCTAAGCCAAAGATAAATAATGTAAAACAAAACAAGCAACCAACTCAAAGCCAACGCTCAAGGAAAAACTATAGATTAATAAGAAATTAGTAAGCAAGCAGAAGCACGAATTATAAAACACTGAATATCAGCGATTTATAAGCAATCAAGTTGATGGTTATTTTTGTCCCAGTACTTATCTATGATTTTGATTGAGTTAATTGAAGTTATGTAGCAAGCCAAATTATTCTAATAAAGACATGAAGTTTATTCAATTAATACTATTCTTTTTTATTCAAATAGCCTGTTTTGGGCAAACGGCATCTGTATCTGCCACGCTGACAGAAGTAGCCTACATTTCGATTGCCCCAGATAACTCAACTCTCAGTGTGTCAGCCAATACCTCTTCTCTCGCTGGAGCATCCATTATAACTACAGCTAACACCACTAAGTGGATTAATTTCACATCGGCCGTAGCACCCTCAGCGACCCGAACCATTTATGCCCAAATTACGTCAGGCAGTGTACCGAGCGGTATGGTCTTGAAGTTAACCATAAGTCCTGTAACTGGGGGTCTGGGAAATCGTGGAACAAACGTATCATCTATTAATCTATCGACAGCTCAACAAGTGATAATTTCTAATATCGGAGGAGCCTATACAGGTCAAGGTACTGGAAATGGATATAATTTAAAATATGAATTAGTAGTATCCGATTACAGCCAATTAAGAGCAGGTATTACAAATTTAAGTATCACATTCACTATAATTTAGTAAAAATGAAGCCACTTTTATGTTTTTGTTTCTGTTGCTGTGTCGTTTTAGATACTTTTTCTCAGTGTTCTCCCGCAATTAGCCTTGTAGGCACATCGTCATCCCAAACGGTCAATACCCTACCAGGCAGCCGAGTGGGATTAGACTACGAAAATAGTGACCTACTAATCGAAAGAACAACTGGTAATCTTACAATTAGTATTTCTAATTCTAATGGATGCACAAATTGGCAATTATCTGTCACATCATCACCTTCTGTTTGGAATCCAAATCTGAAACTTTGGGTCAATAAAATTAATGATGGAAGTGCATCAGTTTCAGGAGCATCTATATCACCCATTGGCATTACTGCCTATCAAGAACTAACAGCCATCCCACAAAACTTCTTTAGTGGCGTAAAAGACCGATTATCTGTACAAATTAGCTATAAAATCAGTGGAATATCGGTCTTAATACCTGTGCAGACCTACTCCACAACAGTCAATTATACAATTTCTGCCACTCTGTGAACTCACTCATAAGAGAGGTTTTTAATTTTTTATAACTAAAGTTCAAATTAAAAATGCTTGTCAACTATAAGAGTTTAGAAAATATTGATGATTTTCGATTTCTACAGAAAAAACAAAACTATTGGTATCTCTGTAAAGAAAATGATGATGACTGGGAAAAATACGCTTACGTAGAAGATATCAATTCCTTTTTGTCGCAACACATACAATTCTCGAAAATTAGTGAATCTAAAATGGTAAATCTAAATCATTACATTGATTCGCTTGAGTGTAATATGGAAAACCTACTTTCCAATAATCGTGTACCCAGAAAATACCTCACATCTATTAAAATAACCCAGAAAATTTTAATTAATAAAAAGAACGAAATAGAGGTTTTAAATACTGGCACAAAAACCGCAGAAAAAAAGAAAATAAAACTTGAAAATATCGAAATTGATAAAATAAAGTACATTGTTCGTGTAGGCAGTGTCACTGACATACATTTTATTGATAATTCTATATTTTATGTTTACGAAACCGTAAAGATTATTGAAAACAAGATACTCCATGGTTCAAAATTTATACGTATCAGTAGAGGTTGTATTATAAATATTGAACACATTAGTTTTTTTCAATTAGACGCTAAAAATAGATTTGCCGAATTGAAAATTGGTACACAACTTTTCAAAATTTCACGCCGATTAATATCCAAATTTATCAAAAAAGCCACCAATCCAACCCATGCTATATGAGCCGCTTAATGAAAATTAAGCAAGAAAATATTTGGACGTTTGAAAATACCGATAGCAAGTGATTGATAATCAATAAATGATGATAGACTTCTTTCAAAAGTCATTTACTAAGATAACCCCTACCACTAAATCTTTTTCCTATTGGTAGTTTGAGCCAATAGGAAAAAGAACATTACACTCTCCTCATCAGGAAAAGGCAACTTATCATTATCTTTGTTCCTGCTGGCGGCACAAAAAAGGATTTCAAGAAATTGAAATCCTTTTTTATTTTTATACGTTATTGATAAAACCGTTGCAACTGATATATGAAAAAAAAGCTATTTAAAATACTCAAATACTCCTTCATCGGCATATTTGCTACTTTAGTGCTTTTTGTTGCGTTTAATCTTGATTCGGGTGTTTATGCTTATCGACAAGCCAAAGGGCAACTAAAAATCATTTTCAATACCCGCCCTGTTAGCGAAGTTTTGGCTGATAAAACTTTTCCTGATTCATTAAAAAATCGTATTCGCCTGATTGAAGAAATTAAACGCTTTGCCGTTGACTCTTTAGGTTTAAACCCTTCTAAAAATTATACAACTTTTTATGACCAGCACCAAAAACCTATTTTGTGGGTTATTACGGCCTGCGAACCTTTTGAGTTAAAAGCCCGAAAGTGGGATTTCCCGATTGTGGGGACTTTTAGCTACAAAGGACATTTTGAAAAAGCGATTGCCGATAATGAACTTGCCGAACTAAAAAAACAAGGACTCGATACACAACTCAATGAAGTTTCGGCCTGGAGTACGCTTGGCTACCTGAAAGACCCGATTCTAAGTTCAATGCTCGAAAAGTCAGAAGGACGTTTGGCAGCTTTGATTATCCACGAGCTAACGCATGGTACGCTTTTTGTGAAAAATAATTTAGAATTCAACGAAAACCTCGCCGATTTTGTTGGTGATTATGGAGCAATACGTTTTCTGGAAAGTAAATACGGCAAAACTTCTAAAGAACTGGAACGATACCAGTTCTCGAAAAAATACAATGATGCTTATAGCCAACATTTGCTGAGCGGAGCAAAAAAACTGGATAGTTTATACAAAACCTTTCGTGTAAACATGACGAATCAAGAAAAGGTACGTCAAAAGACCACAATGATTAGTACGATTATCAATAAGAGTGATACCTTGCTTTCGGGCGATTTTCAAAAGAAATTAATTAGTCGCAAGAAATGGGCTTTAAATGACAATAATTTACCAAATAATGCGTACTTCATTGGCTATCTTACTTATCAAAGCAAGCAAAATCAGTTCAAAAACGAATTTGTAAAGGATTTTAAAAGTAATTTTAACAATTATTTAAGACATCTAAAACAAGAATATCCAAGTAGTATTGTTTTTTAATTATAGCCTTTTTTCATCTATCTTTTAAAAGAATGAATTTTCTTAAAAAAATCTTATTTTTAGGTTTGATTCTCACCACCACTTCATTTGTGGTGAGCGATAGCTACCGCTATTTGCCCAATCATGCTTTTAAGGCAGGTGAATATTTTGAATATAAAGTCAAATACGGTTTTTTTAATGTTGGCGAAGCAACGGTTGATGTAAGTCCACAGATTTATTCGGTCAATAATCGTCCGTGCTATCGGGTTAATATTTTTGGTCGCACTACTGGTTTTACTGACCTTTTTCACATCCGCAATACTTACCGCTCATATCTGGATACCTTGGCAATTTTACCCCAAAAATTCTTGATGGATTTGCAGGAAAACAATTATCATAAAGAGCAA
>JBKBSS010000231.1:0-5362 GCA_046291385.1 Emticicia sp.
GAAAGACGGGGCTCGAACCCGCCACCTGAAGCTTGGAAGGCTACCGCTCTACCAAATGAGCTACTTTCGCTTGTATTACATTAAATTAAAGAGTGGGGGCGGATGGATTCGAACCACCGTAAGCATTACACTAGCAGATTTACAGTCTGCCCCATTTGGCCACTCTGGTACACCCCCTTGTTATTTCTCTATCTTTTTTAGTGACCGTTCTGTTTACTTTGTCGCTGAATTGGAGTGCAAAATTATATCCTTTTTTTATTTTGTCAAATAGTTAGGCACTTTTTTTTTATTTTTTTTTAAAATATTTTTTTTTCACCTCCCTTTATAATCTCTGAAGCATTGATTATCAAGTTTTTGTGTTCCAGAATACACTTTTTTCTTAGTCAGAATACTTTTTTCAAAGTCTGTACTACATTTCTTACCTGAAAAATTATTAAACGGCGTCAAAAAAGGTCTTTTTTATACTTGTGACATAGGCTTTGCACTTACATTCAAACGTAATGACTTAGTTCTATATTTTTTTACTTTCTTTGAAGGGGTTTTATTACATTGTAATTTGGCTAAGCTTATATTTTCAAAATCAGGGCTGTAGAACAATTCACAAATCGGATTGCCGACGCCATTGTTCTACAAAAGCACTAATTTGTGTAATCAAAAAACTACACTAACTTATCATAAAATCGTTTATGCCAATTCTTTTATAATCTAAGCCCGATACTCCATGCTTGTAAACCTTTAGCATTTATTTGGTCAGCTTTAAATACTTGGTTTAAATCATACCTAAAAAAGAACGTAGCACCTTTCTTTTTACCCAGTTCTGCGGTAAGACCATATCTAAAATCTTCTAAACCGTAGCTTCCTTTTAGTTTTTCTTTCTTACCTCCTTCATATTTCAGTTTGCTATATCCACCAATTCGGTAGCCGACATATCCGCCCAAACCAATTCTGAACTTAGCTTCTTCAAAACCAAAATTAAGCATCATCGGTAGATTTATCATTGGCACAACCAATTTACTTTTCGATAAGTCTTGTCCAAAATCTTTAAAAACTACTTGTTTTCCCGACATTTCGACAACGTTGTTTTCTTCAAACATAAAATTATTCCAAGCTACTTCGGGGCCATAAGTAAGGGCTAAATCAACTTGTTTTCCATTGATTAACGTAACATTTCTTTGAAAAGAAAGAGCCACATATCTCGAACCCCAAGTTTCCAACGATGAGCCACTTGTTGAGCCTTTTGCCCAATTGTTCAGTCCGATATAAAGACCAAAATCACTGCGAGAAAAAAACCTTCCCGAACCCGATTTTTGCTTTTTTACTTCACGGTCATTATCCTCTTGGGTGTCGTCTCGGTCTTCTTCTTCATAAACCCTATTTTCTTTGCTCCAGTGGTCTTCTTTGTCATTGCGAAGGGTATCACGAGCGACCATTTCTTTTGTAGCCCTCAAGACGATTCTAATATCTCGGCCATCACGAGCTACCACCAATATAGTGTCTTGTTTTGAGCCATCCGTTCCTGCCAAAATGATTACTTTTTTTCTTTCGAGAGAATCGACGCCTACGCTTTTCAAGACATTTTCGAGGTCGAGTATTTTGGGTAAATCGAAATCTCGCTTGCTTGAAGTATAAACAGTTACACGTTTTTTTACGCCTTTGTCGATAAATTCGACGATGGTAGTATCTGATTTAAAATTGGCTTTTACTGATAAAGCACTGATTATCAGCAATAAGGCTAAGTGAAGTTTTTTCATTGTTGTAATCTATTTTTCGTCTAACATAAATCGGGGACAGCCCTGAGGTACATCACCCATTTTAATCTCTTTTTTGGAAACGTCCCACTTTTCTTTGCACAAAATCACGTACATCGGTGATGTCTTCTTTTATTACACTATCGTCCACACGAGCCAAAATGTCTTTTACACCGAGCTTTTTCAAATCTACTTTTTCGCCGTACTTCAAGTTTTTATATTCGCCGTAAAGTTTCGCAATAAACGACTTCTCCTTTTCTTCTTTCTCTTCGCCCATGCGTTTTGCTTCGGCCAAAGATATATCAGAATCTTGATTGATGGAAGAAATCACTTCGGTGTCGGGAGCGGCTGGTTCAAGAATTAAAACTATTGATTCACCAATATCAGTTCTGAAAATTCCTTCTGATGCTTGCTCAGTAGGTTTAGTGGTTTCGACTACTGGATTTTCAAAAATTGGTGCAGTTGTGGCAATACTTATTTGCTCTTCGGGCGAATCATCAACGATTATATTCGGTGTTTGATTAGTCGGAGTACTTATGCTTGCAATAGTATTTTCGGGCGAACTTACCACTAAAGACTGAAAAGCCTTTTTGCTTATTGGTAAGCTTTGTTTAGCGATATTTTCTATTGTTTGAGTATTATTTTCAACTGACGCAAGCGTTTGATTATCAATTACACCCCGTGTTGTTTCAACTGATTTATTTGGCATTTTTGTAACATCAGTATTTGCCACTGTTGGATTGACGAAAGCATCATTTTGATTCAAAAACCCAACAGAAAGCACAATGGCGACACCTGCCGCAGCAGCGTAGTAAGTCCAATTACGATTACCCGAAAAAAAGCCCGCTTTCGGTTTTTGCCGTTTTTCTTGTAAACGTACCTGAAACTTCTCAAAAGCTTTTTGAGAAGGCTCTTGTCGATATTCTGCCAATTTTTTAGCAAAAATGTCGTCAATCGGATGTTTTTTCATTTTTATTATTATGTTCATTTTCTTTTCAAATTTAGTTCTTGGTTGTCAGTTACTGGTTATTAGTTGTGTTGCCAATAAAAAGTACCCAATCAACAAGTAACAAAATTATCCAAAAGCTTTATTTTCTAATTTCAATACTTTTGCCTGCAACATTGCTCTTGCTCGGCTTAATTGCGACTTAGATGTACCCTCCGAAATTCCGAGCATTTCGCCGATTTCGAGGTGATTATAACCTTCGATGGCGTAAAGATTAAAAACTGTTCGGTAGCCAACGGGTAATTCTTCGATAATTTTCATCAAATCTGCCGCTTCGAGGTCGGTGCTGAATGATGAGTTGCTGGTTTCTTCGGTCGCATATTCGAGGTCAACGATAATCATTTTTTTACTTCTGACATACATCAATGCTTCGTTTACCATGATTCGTCGCACCCAGCCCTCAAAACTCCCTTGAAACGTAAATTGGTCGATTTTATCAAAAACTCGCATAAAACCATCAATCATCACATCTTCTGCTTCCGTTTTATCACCTACGTAGCGAGTGCAAACCGCCAGCATTTTCGACGAAAGCTTTTCGTAAAGTCGAGTCTGTGCTTTGGGGTCTTGCCGCTGTACGGCCTTTGCGAGGTCGTATTCGTTAGAGAAAAGTGATAAAAGTTTAGCCATATAATAGTGTGTTCGGTAACAAGATGCAAAAATTTAGTAGGAGGGTTGCATGAAATTTACGAATTACGATTCACGAATTACGATTTACAGGCACAACTAACTAATAATCAAACACTTAACAAATTTTACATCTTTAAAAACTACTTTTTTACTTTGAGATAAAATTCTACTTTGAAAAAAAAATTCATTTTTTTCAGAAAACCTTTGGGAGTTTAGCATGAGTCTTGTACTTTTGCAATCCGAAATAAAGATAAGTAAATTAAATATTCGTAATTTATAAATCTAAAATCGTAAATAAATATGGTCTTGTGGCCGAGTGGCTAGGCAGAGCTCTGCAAAAGCTTCTACAGCGGTTCGAATCCGCTCGAGACCTCCCAAAAATGCAAAAAGCACCTCAAAAGGGTGCTTTTTTGTTTTCAGAGGCTTTTGCGGAGACAATCTGTAATTTCTCTAAAATCATACTGCGAACCCCTACTTCAAAATCTTCACCCTAATATCCTTAAAATAAGCAATACTTTTGGGGTCGTGTCCTTGTAGGGCAACTGTACCCGAACTCAATCTTTTTAGTCCACGGTTTTCGGGGAGTGTGTCAGGCTCGGTATAATCTACCGCTACTTTATCATCAATTTTTATGATGATGTGCTTGTCTTGCACAATGATATGGTATTCGTACCACTCGTTGTCTTTCGCAAAATTTTCTTTCACATCATTTATGCCATACAAACTTCCTGTTTTACGCCAGTCGGTGTGCGTTTGGTTTACTTGCACTTCGTAGCCTTTTTCGGGCCAGCCTTTTGCCTGATAGGCCGTATGAATAAATATACCAGAGTTTGAGCCAGGTAGCGTTTTCGCTTTTAGCTTAAACTCAAAATTCTTAAAATCGTGGTTGCCAACTTTGCCTTCGTAGAATAAATGAGTGCGTTCGCCCGCTACTTTTATTGTTCCGTCTTCGATAGAAAATGTGGCAGGGTGGTCTTCGTTTATTTTCCAGCCATCAAACGATTTGCCATCAAAAAGAGAAACCCAACCTTTTTCTTTTTTCTGTGAAAAGGCCAAGCTAACCGACAACAACAAACACAACAACAATGATAGTTTTTTCATGATTAAAATTGATTCGTAAGGTTGAATATTTGTTTAAAAACTCTAATTTACGATTTTCATACAGGCTTACAAAATTGAATTTCGGCTATTATACGTCTTCTAAAACTATTTATTTACCGAGCAATTGCTACTCTATTTCAATCTTTCCCTAATTTTGCAACAAATACAGTAAAAACTAACCTAATGAGTCAAACTAACAGCGTTTTTATACTTACACTTGCCATTATTGGACTTGGGTTCTTTCTAAAAAAATATAATTTCATTACAGAAAAAGAGGGCAAAACAATCTCGAAGTTTCTGATGCACACCACTTTCCCTGCCTTGATGATTGTCTCAACGGCTCGTGTAAAACTTGACTCTTCGCTACTGCTAATTCCGCTATTTTGTATTGTTTTTTGCTGTATTATGATTGCCGTTGCGTGGATTTGGTTTGCCAAATACCCCAATGATTTGCGGGGCATATTGACGATGGGGGCGGGCGGACTTAACGTCGGACTTTTTGGTTTTCCGATTATTGAGGGGCTTTTCGGTAAAGAAGCAATGGTTTATGCCGTCATGTTTGACATTGGCAATACCATTATGACTTTCGGAGTTGTCTATCCAATCGGCAGTTATTTTTCGGCAAATCATAAAGGTTTACCCGAATTTGGGACTTTAATCAAGAAAATCTTTCGTTTACCGCCAGTTTTGGGAATGGTTATCGGGCTACTCATCAACACAACGAAGATTGAAATGCCGCCTTTGTTTTTTGAATTTTTAGATACCATCGCCAAAGCCAATAAACCTTTGGTACTGCTTTTAATGGGAATTTATTTAAGTTTTGAGCTAAACAAAAAGCAAATGATTGCTATCTCGAAAGTGTTGGTTATTCGCTACACAG
>JBKBSS010000232.1:0-5359 GCA_046291385.1 Emticicia sp.
AGTGTGAGCATAAACTCTAAACCAAAAACCATGAAACTAACTTTACTTACCTTTATTTTTTTACTATTATTTTTCAAAACTAACGCCCAAGATACACCATCTGACACGCTTCAACCCATAAAAACTGATACTGTAATGCCTGCCGACAGCACTTCCGAAGAGGAAGATGAGGAAGAAGAGGAAGGCGAAGAAGATGCCGAAGAGGAGGAAGAAAAAGACAATTCACCAGCTAAATTTCGCTATCGCATTGCGGCTGACGGTACTTATACATCAGGAAACGTCAATCGTGCATTGATTCAGTTTTCGTCGGCTCTTGATTTCAATAATAGCAAAATTATTAAGTTTTCGAGTAGCCCTACTTATGTTTACGGACAACAAAACAAAGTTTTGGCCGAAAAAGAACTTTTTGTTGACTTTCGAACCAGTATTCTGCACGAACGTAAATTTTATTACTTAGCTTTTACTTCTTTTGAGAAAAGTAATCTCCGAAAAATTAATGACCGCTTCGTTGGAGCGGCGGGCATTGGCTTAAAAGTTATACAAAAAGCAAATGCGTATCTTTCTGCTACCAACGTTTTACTTTATGAAAAAACCGATTTTGTGGTCAATGAAAAGTTTCCCGACCGCAACCTCTGGCGAAATTCGACTCGTATTTTTGGAGAATATACTTTCCATGATAGCAAGCTAAGTCTTTCGCATACGCTTTTTTTACAGCCCAGTATTACAGAAAAAAACTTTCGCTGGAATGGAAATCTGACGCTGAAATACCAATTATCGAAACATATTAGTTTTCGCAGCTTGGTCGAAAATTCTTACGAAAGTATAGTGGTGCCTGGTCGGCAAAACAATGATTTTCGTTGGACTTTTGGTGTAGCTTATGAAGGAAAAAAGTAGCCAAAAGCTACTTTTTTTGTGGCTGGTAGTCATTGAAAATCTCCAGCCATATTGAGCGAGAAAGGCGATAAAGTATGGGCGTTATCAGCACCGTGAAAAGTACATAACTCCAAATATAAATTCGCCAATCGACCCTTACATCAAAATAGACATAATAGGCAACAGTAGCTATCACAAAAAACATCATGTTGATGATTGAACTAATGTACATTGCTCCGTAGAAAAAACCACTTTCACGCTCATATTTCAAGCCACAAACCGAGCAATTAGGGTACATTTTTGATAATTTTCGCCAAGAAAAAGGGCTTTTGTTTTCAAACAATTCGCCCTCGTGGCAACGTGGACATTTTAACTTAACGGTCGCTTCTAATTTATTCATATTTGCTCTCTTTTCGAGAATTTTCTTTTTATGAAACTATCGTAAAACCAACTCTTTCACAATAATCCAACAGCCCACTACTAACACAAACCATCCAAAAGCAGGTTTTAGTTGGTCGCCATCTATTTTTTTCGATAAATAGCCACCTGCCAGAATTCCGACTATTGTAAGTGCTGCAAATTTCGTCAAAAAATACCAGTCGAGAGCTATTCCTGCCGAAAAATCACCGATGGCACCAAACGCCGAATTGATTGTGATAATCAAAAGTGATGTTCCAACGGCTTTTTTCATGGGCAATTTTGCAAAAACAACCATTGCTGGAATTATCATGAAACCTCCACCCGCACCCACAAAACCAGTCAAGATTCCGACCAAAATTCCCTCCATAAAAATCATCCAGTAGCTTACTTTATGCCCAATTTGCTCGCTTGGTTTTTTATTACTTTTTATCATCGAATACGACGCTCCAATCATCAAAAGTGCAAAAATGAGCATCACCATCAGATTCTTAGAAACCGTAAAATCTGCTGACTGATAAACCGTTTCTGGAATGTGCGGCATCACGAATTTTCGCATCAAAAACACCATGATAAAGGCTGGAAATGAAAAGAAAAGCCCTTTTTGTAAGTCAACTAAGCCTTTTCTGAAATAATCTATCGAGCCAACCAATGAGGTAACTCCAACAATAAAAAGTGAATAAGTAGTGGCCAACGTGGGCGAAACACCAAGAATATACACCAAAACCGTAATAGTCAGTATTGAGCCGCCCGCTCCTACCAAACCCAAGGTTATGCCGATGACAAAAGCCAATATAAACCCTATAATTTCCATAGATTTTAATCAAAATTACTTTATGTAGAATAGTGCAATTTAAAGAAATTTAACACCAATCTTTAACTTTTATTGTATTTTTCTAATATACTTACTTTATAGGAAAAGTAAGCTTTTGTGATAGTTTCTGAAAAAAATAAGCAAAAACTATGAATCCGATAAATGATGATTAAATTTGCTAAAAACCTATCATGGCGGAGAACCGTCAACTACTATGTTAAAAAAAATCATACGCCCTTGGCTTAAAGTTATCTTAACGCTTAGTTCTACCGTTGTACTTGCCCAAATCGAAAAAGCACCGAATCGTGCTGAGGGTGAATACGCAAACCGCACCATCATTCGGGGCGTGACGCTCATCAACAGCACTGGAGCTCCGCCCGTTGGGCCTGTTGATATTGTGATTGAGAAAAACAAAATCGCTCAAATCAAACAAGTTGGCTACCCAGGTGTACCGATTGAGCCAAAAAATCGTCCAAAACTCAACGAAGGAGACAAAGAACTCGACTGTACAGGAATGTATCTCATGCCAGGCTTTGTAGATATGCACGGCCACATTGGAGGCAAACAACAAGGCACACCAGCAGAATATGTCTTCAAACTTTGGCTCGGACACGGCATCACGACTATTCGTGACCCTTCGGCAGGAAATGGCCTCGATTGGACGCTTGACCAAAAACGTAGAAGTGAGAAAAACGAAATTACGGCTCCACGTATCAAAGCCTACGCAGCTTTTGGCATGGGAAGCGACAAACCAATTACTACGCCCGAAGAGGCTCGCCAATGGGTGCGAGATAATGCCGCTAAAGGAGCTGATGGCATCAAATTTTTTGGTGCAGAACCTGCGGTTTTCAGAGCAGCTCTCGAAGAAAACAAAAAAATCGGACTTCGTTCGGCTTGTCATCATGCACAATTAGAAGTGGCCAGAATGAATGTTTTGGCAACGGCAAAAGCAGGTTTAACCTCAATGGAACACTGGTATGGTTTGCCCGAAGCACTTTTTGATGAGCGAACGTTGCAGAATTACCCAGCCGATTATAATTACAATAATGAGCAAAATCGTTTTGAAGAAGCAGGCAAACTCTGGAAACAATCTGCCGAGCCAGGTTCAGCTAAATGGAATCAAGTAATGGATGAATTATTAAAACTTGACTTTACGCTTGACCCAACTTTCAATATTTATGAAGCAAACCGTGAATTAATGCTTGCTCGCCGAGCAGAATGGCACGATGAATATACACTTCCAGCCGTTTGGCGTTTTTATGGGCCGAGCAGAATTTCGCACGGTTCGTATTGGCTAAATTGGGGAACAGAGCAAGAAGTTGCCTGGAAAGAAAACTATCGTATTTGGATGCGTTTCGTAAACGAATACAAAAACAAAGGCGGCCGTGTAACAACGGGTTCGGATTCGGGTTTTATCTATCAACTGTATGGTTTTGCATATATTCGTGAACTTGAATTATTGCGTGAGGCTGGTTTTCATCCACTTGAAGTTATTCGTGCAGCAACCATCAAAGGTGCAGAAGCACTCGGAATGGCCGACCAAATTGGTTCGGTAGAAGTCGGAAAAATGGCAGACTTTGTAATTACTGAAGAGAATCCTTTGGCAAATCTTAAAACGCTTTACGGCACAGGTGCTATCAAAGTAAATGACAAAAACGAAGTTACGAGAGTTGGCGGCGTAAAATACACGATAAAAGACGGTGTAATTTATGATGCGAAAAAACTCTTGGCCGATGTGCGTAAAATGGTCTCTGAGGCCAAAACGAAAGAGAATTTTGAGATTACTCAACCAGGTATTCCACAAAAAGGAGCTTCAAAAGTGCAGGGAGCTGAGAAGAATTAAAAACCCGCCCTCCGCCCCTAAAGGAGGACTTAAAAAATAAAGCCTTCGCTTTTGAGCGAAGGCTTCATTTTTTAGGATAAGACAGTTTAACCCTAATTTGCTAATACTGTCTTTATTAAAATTGGAGCAATTGTTCCTACATTACAACAACCTGTTACCGAAGCCGTCACCGTTGTAGTTGGGCTATAACAAAGGTTAGTTCCGTCAAAAATAGCAGCATAATATGTTCCTGCCAATACCGCTGTTCCTGTAATTTTGTTAGTTGCGGTGGCTGGCGTGCCTGTGTGCCACGTTAAAGTTGTATTGGCTGGATTATTACTTGCCGTAATCGTTGTTAAATCTACTGTCGTGGCTGGGCAAGTATTCGCTTTGGTTGTTGCACTGAGCGTTGGGGCGGTTGTGCCTGCATTGCAACAAGGCGTTATCGTAACGGTAACATTTGTACTAACGGGCGACGAACAACCTGTTGCCATATCTTTAAAGACTACATAATATTGTCCTGATTCTGTCAGGGTTGTGGGCGTAGCAACAACAGTATTATCACCAACTTTTCGCCATAACAGTTCAACCCCAGCAGGTACTGTACTGCTGACGAGTGCATTTAGATTGACAGAAGCCACAGGACACGTATTGGCTGCCGAAGTAGCTGACAAGACTGGGGCGGTGGAGGGAGCATTACATTCAAAAATCAAATTACTGTTACTGGAATAAATACCCGCCGTAGAGCCAAAGTCCATCGAGATACCAATACCATTATCAGTATCAGGCGATGGGTCTATGGTGTTATTAAACGTATTATCAGTACCCAAATCAGTAAATACACCGTTGTAGACAGCCGAATAATAGCCCGACCAAGGCAGGCCAGAAACATAATTGAATGCCTCATAGCCCCCAGCCTTTGTAACACCCATGATATAATATGGGGCAGTACCATTGATAAAACCTGGCCCTGCGTCGCCACCATTCAAATAAGTATCAAAGCCGTGAGATAGCCGAACAGGGCTTGTGTTTCCAGCAGGGATAGTTACCTTATAATCTATATTAATAAACTTATTGAAGGAAACATAAGCGTAAGTGAGCGTCAAAAAATAATCCAGACCGCCAACGGTTGCTTTTAATACAATGACATTCTTGTAGGAGCCACTTCCCGCTGCCTCCAAATCGGCAGGACAGGTAGTGGATACCACCTCCAAAAATCCGCCATCGGTCATACCAGTTGGAACAATAGTACCCGACTTGAAACTGGTATTACCTACGGATAGACAAAGACCATGTAATCCTGGTGTCTGATAAGGAGTGCTACTGGATGTCAAAGGACTTATGTAAATTTGGTAGAAATTATCTTTTCTAATCTGGATATTACCAGCGGCCGTCATGTACAATTCTAAGCCATTGGTTGCATTTGTTCCCAT
>JBKBSS010000233.1:0-5081 GCA_046291385.1 Emticicia sp.
GTTGGGTCTTCTTCGATAAGCTTAGTGATAGCTTTCGAGAAGTTATCTTGGTCAGCAGTTTTCTTAGGCTCAATTGCATACCCGATTACTGGCTCAGGGAATACCATTGATTCAAGAACGATTGGGTTTTTCTCATCCGATAAAGTATCACCAGTTTTGATGTCTTTAAAACCTACAACCGCACCAATATCACCAGCACCCAATCTTGGGATTGAGTTTTGCTTGTTGGCGTGCATTTGGAAGATACGAGAGATACGCTCTTTGTTTCCTGAACGGTTATTCAAGATATAAGAACCAGCATCCAAACCACCAGAATAGGCACGGATAAAGCACAAACGACCAACGTAAGGGTCAGTTGCGATTTTAAACGCTAAAGCTGAGAATGGACCATCTTCCGTTGGGCGACGAATTACTTCTTCGCCAGTATCAGGGTTTGTACCAACAATCGCAGGTTTGTCCATCGGTGAAGGCAATAAAGCCATCACGTAGTCAAGCATTGTTTGAACACCTTTGTTTTTGAATGAAGAACCACAAAGCATCGGAACGACTTTCATCGCAACAACCGCCGCACGAAGAGCTGCTAAAATTTCAGCTTCAGTGATTGAATTTGGGTCTTCAAAATATTTTTCCATCAAAGTGTCGTCAAATTCGGCAACAGCTTCGAGTAATTTCTCACGATATTCAGTGGCTTCTTCCAACATATCATCAGGAATTGGCACTTCAGTAAACGTCATACCTTTATCGTCTTCGTTCCAAACGATACCACGGAAGTTTACTAAATCAACCACACCTTTAAATTGGTCTTCAGCACCGATTGGCAATTGTAATGCTACTGCGTGGCTACCCAACATTTCTTTTACTTGCTTACACACGTTCAAGAAGTCAGCACCCGAGCGGTCCATTTTATTTACGAAGCCCAAACGAGCAACGTTATAGTTGTTTGCTAAACGCCAGTTAGTTTCAGATTGAGGCTCAACACCATCAACCGCACTAAATAAAAATACAAGACCATCTAATACACGCAACGAACGGTTTACCTCAACGGTAAAGTCAACGTGACCAGGTGTATCAATGATGTTAATATGGTATTTGTCACCACGGTAGTCCCAATCAACTGTTGTAGCTGCCGAAGTAATTGTAATACCTCTTTCTTGCTCTTGCTCCATCCAGTCCATTGTTGCTGCACCATCGTGTACCTCACCAATTTTGTGGCTCACACCAGCATAGTAAAGGATACGCTCAGTAGTGGTAGTTTTACCCGCATCAATGTGGGCAGCAATACCAATATTTCTTGTGTACTTTAAATCACGTGCCATTTTTTTGTATTAAATTATTTTTTGATTTTGTAAGTCTCTTGTAATGAAGTGATTACGTAAAATACAGAAAACACTCCTTTTCAAATTAGGGTGCAAAGGTAGGAGTTTTTTTTGGTTAAATCATTAGTTTTCTATAAAAATATTCGTAAAGAAGGGAGAAATCAATACATTTTGATGATTCAATATCTTTTGGCGGAAAGACCGAAAATAGATTTACCTCAGAATGTATTAAATGTTTGTATTTTTCTTAGTTTCTTTGTGTTTGGATTAGTAGAGCAATTTTCTAAATTGCTCATTGCTTGTATTACTATTAGAAGCAATTTAGAAAATTGCTTTACAATTAAAACCAACATTAAAATTATCGAATAAACAAAGTATTATAAAAATATCATAAAATATTAGCGTTGCTAAAAAGTTTCTTCAATCTGAAAATCCCCAATTTGAAGTCCAAGAAGAAACAGATAAGGCGGATGCACCCTATGGGTGTGTTCTTCTTGCTGTTTTCTATAGTCTTGGACGGGCATGGGGATGCCTCAGATTGACGAAATAGAATTCGCAGAGGAATTTCACCCTTTTTTTATGCCCCACGCAAAAATCCTCGGGGCGGTTTTATACAAAAAAAACTAAACCGAGAGCCAACAATGCCCACCCTAAACTGGATAGGAAAAGATAAAGTAATCAAACACCACCACGACGTACAGTTTCGAGTACTCGAAAAACAATATAATTTTGGTTTAAATAAAGATGAGGCAAAAAATCAAGGTTCAGATAATTTGCTCATTCACGGCGATAACCTTGAAGCCCTAAAAGCCCTTTTACCTTACTACGAAGGCAAAATAAAATGTATCTATATCGACCCGCCCTACAACACAGGCAACGAAGGCTGGGTATATAACGATAACGTAAACGACCCAAAAATAAAGCGTTGGCTCGGAAAAGTAGTAGGCAAAGAAGCCGAAGACCTCACCCGACACGACAAATGGCTGTGTATGATGTACCCACGCCTAAAACTCCTGCACAAACTACTCGCACCCGATGGAGCAATTTTCGTAAGCATTGACGACAATGAACAAGCCAATCTCAAATTATTGATGGATGAAATTTGGGGGGCAGGGAATTTTATAAATAATGTTATTTGGCAAAAGAAATATAGTCCTCAAAATGATGCACGATATTTTTCTGATATGCACGATTTTATCATTACTTATACAAAAAATAAAAGTAAATGGGAACGAAATTTAACAGCAAGAAGTGAAGGACAAAACGCTCGATATAAAAATGCAGATAATGACCCAAGAGGAGTTTGGAAAGCAGTTGATTTTTCCGTTAAAACCTATTCAAAAAGCTATGATTATCAAATTATTACACCATCAGGAAAAGCGATAAATCCTCCTGATGGGAGATGTTGGGCTACTACAAAAGAAAAGTTTGAAGAATTAGTTTCAGAAAACAGAGTTTGGTTTGGTAAAGACGGCAGTAATGTTCCATCTATTAAACGATTTTTATCAGATGTTCAAGATGGAACTGTGCCAGTAACTCTTTGGCTTCGTGAAGAAGTAGGTGATAATCAAGAAGGTAAACAAGAATTAAAAAAGATATTTTCAGAGTCAAGTTCTCCTTTTGAAACGCCAAAACCTATTCGCCTAATCGAACGGATTCTACAAATTTCCACCAATAAAAACGACATCATTCTCGACTCATTCGCAGGAAGTGGCACAACTGCCCATGCGGTTTTGAATCTCAACAAAGCCGATGGCGGCAACCGAAAGTTTATCTTGATAGAAATGGAAGATTATGCCGAAACCATCACCGCCGAGAGAATCAAAAGAGTAATCAATGGTTATGCCGACAAAGAAGCTACTGGCGGAGATTTTGCCTATTATGAACTTGGAGAAGCCTTTTTTGATGAAAACCGTAATCTTAATGAAAATCTTTCTACGAGTCAAATCGAAGAATATATATGGTATTCTGAAACTAAGCAAAACTTGATTCGTAGTGAAAATTATAAAGAAACGCCTTTTTTTCTTGAAAAATACCAAGAAACCGCCTATTTCTTCATCTACGAAAAAGATAAACTCACCACCCTCGATTATGATTTTTTGGGAACAGTTCAAATCAAAGCCGAGCAGTACGTAATGTATGCCGATAACTGCACACTGCCACCCGACTTTTGTCGAGCCAAAAACATCATTTTCAAGAAAATACCAAGAGATATTTCAAGGTTGTAACACAAGTTTTCAACTTGTGCCATCGCCTATGTACAATTTGAAAAATTGTACTACAAACACCAACAAACAATGGAATTAAAAAGCTACCAACAAGAGGTCTTGAATGATTTGCGTCAATACCTTCAATACATAGAAAAAGAAAAGAACTACAAACAAGCCTACGACAACTTTTGGCATGAGCGTTTGGGTACTGATTTTGACCTAATGAGTGGCAAAGGCATTCATCCTTACCGCAATACCATCAAGGGTTGTCCGCACGTAGCCATCAAAGTGCCAACCGCAGGCGGCAAGACTTTTATTGCCGTCAATGCCCTCAAAACCATCTTTGATGCCTACGATACGAGCCGCCCAAAAGCGGTGGTTTGGTTGGTGCCGTGGAGTAATCTACTTGACCAAACCTATCAAGCATTGAGCAATCCTGAGCATCCGTATCGGCAAAAACTAAGTGCATTGTTCAATCACCGAATAGAAGTTTATCAGAAAAAAGATTTGTTGCAAGCTGCCAGTTTCGACCCTGCATCGGTGGCCGAACAACTGAGCGTTTTTGTGCTGAGTTACGGTAGTTTACGAGCAAAAAACAAAGACGACCGCAAGATTTACGAAGAAAATGGCTATTTGGCAAAGTTTGCCCAACAATACACCGACGAAAGCCATTTACTGCCCGATATTTCGGAAACCGCCCTCATCAATGTTATTCGCAGCCTTACGCCCGTGGTGGTGGTCGATGAAAGCCACAACGCCGAAAGCGATTTGAGCGTAGAAATGCTACAAAATCTTAATCCATCTTTTATTCTCGACCTAACGGCAACGCCCAAACAAAACGCCAATATCATCAGTTTTGTGCCAGCTCTTAGGCTCAAAGAAAACAATATGGTGAAGCTGCCAGTGATTGCCTACAACCACCATACAAAAGCCGAAGTAATTGATAGTGCCTTGCATCTACAAAGGCAATTGGAGGCATTGGGCAAGCAAGAAACCCGCCCGATTCGACCGATTGTGCTGTTTCAGGCACAAGCCAAAACCAATGATGATAACGTAACATTCGAGAAAATAAAACTTGATTTGTTGGCTTTAGGAATTTCTGAAAACCAAATCAAAATAAAAACCGCCAATATCAACGAACTAAAAGGCATTGATTTGATGGCGGCCGATTGCGAAGTTCGATACATAATTACGGTAAATGCCTTGAAAGAAGGTTGGGATTGTCCGTTTGCTTATATTTTGGCATCGGTGGCCGATAGGTCGTCCGAGATTGATGTTACTCAGATTTTGGGTAGGGTTTTAAGGCAGCCTTTTGTGAGTAAAAATAAAAGTTCGTTACTCAATGTGTCGTATGTGTTGACGGCTTCGGCAAAATTCAAAAATACGCTTGAATCTATCATCAAAGGCTTAGAAAATTCGGGTTTTAGCAAAGACGATTGTCGTGCCGAAGAAATAGCAGTTGAGGCACAAACAGCATCAAATGAAAGTTTTGAGCAACTATTTGAACAATTTTCTACGGGTTCGTTGACCGAAAAAGAAAAAATAGTCGAAGATG
>JBKBSS010000233.1:5091-5332 GCA_046291385.1 Emticicia sp.
ACTCATTCAGCCAACAACAATTACTTTTCGGGTAGATGAAACCGACGAAACATATTTACCGCCAACCGTAAGCAGCATCACGGCAAAAGCAGTGCAAGCAAGTGAAGAATACGAAACGCAAATACAAGAAAGTGCCAAACAAAACATTGACTCGCTCACTACCGAAATGAAAGATAAAGCTAAGTTTTATGCAATGCGTGAAGACGTAAAACAGATAGGCGAAAAACTTAAACTGCCACAG
>JBKBSS010000234.1:0-5293 GCA_046291385.1 Emticicia sp.
AATATTAAAATCTCCATCGTCGGCCACAAAACTAATTTTTCTCCGCCAACTGCCTGCTGTTCGTTGCGTTCGGGCGTAATAAATGAGTTTATCAACCGCAATTTTTGCATCTTCAACAGTTTTTACTGGCAAGCGACCAACGCCAATTTCCATCGAATGATTTCCTACGTTATTTTCTTGCCACTCGCCTTCATTATCTTCAAAAAATCCAAAATAATCATCTGATGCGTAACTATTGACGGGGTTCAATGATTCTCGACTTTCGTAGGTTGGAATCTGCAATTTTGTATCAATCGAAGCGTATTGAATGATATTTTTATAATCAAAACTGGCATCGGCAAAGAGTAATAAGTATTTTAATTTCGTAGGATTTTTTTGCCATAAAAAACGCCCAAAATCTCTGATAGCAGTCGGGTCGGGGCTACCCGAAGAAAACTCATTATAAATGTTATCAATATCAACAACAGAAACTGATAAGCCATCGTTTATTCGGCGAAATGCCGCTAAACGCTCGGCTTGTTCACGCCAATTTTTGACTGTAAGTATCAGTAAATCAGGTGTTTGTGTTTGTTGAAGGTTTTGATTCGTTATTTTCTGAATTGTGTTTGGTTCGAGTAGATTTGTGTTTGAAAATAGCACAAAAGTTTTGAGTTTATTTTGTGTTTCTGTCCCAAAACTCGCTTCAGAATTATTGATTTGAAAAGCAATATTTTCGGGCAAAAGAGGATTTGTTATATCCCAAATTTTTTGAGTATTGCTGGCTTGACTGATGATAAAATTAGAACTTTTATTTCCTAAACTTTCAATCGAACGAGTGAGCGTTTGTTGCTCATAAACCTGTAATTTTCGTTTTGTCTGTACCTCAAAATAATTCAAATACGCCACCGACGAATTTTGGTTATTTTTATTGAAACTAAAAGTCAGTTTTTGGCTATTTTTTCCGTTGGAAATGGCCGTGAAAGTTTGAGTATTTTCGTAGCCTTTAATGTCATAAGTTCCTGTGCCAATGGCTCGGAGGCTTTGTTCGCCAATGAGTGAATCGGCATTGAGTTTTAGGCTAACTTTTGTTGTGGTGAACGATGCCCCCAAAATAGCAGAAGTAAGTTTAATACTCGAATTCGGAATGATTCCTTCGGTCTTTAAATCAAAATTTATTTCTGGACTTACACCAAACGATTCACCGTACCATTCACGTCCCGAACCACCCAAATCTCGTCCGCCCAAACTGACCACATTTCTTTGGTCGAGTTCATGAAAACTAAAATCATCAAAAGTTCTGATGTTGTTTGTGGAACTAAGCAAAGTTTGATTTTTGATACGTAAACCCTTAGTATCGGAGAAATTTAAAAAAATAAAAGTAGTATCTGAATAAGGATTGTTTTGATGCGTAAATTGCTGATTATTAGTATTATATAGTATTCTGTGCGGACTTTCAGCATAAAAAAGTATATAATCTGATTGGTCGAATTTTCCATCACTTTCGCCCACGATTTCAATATGATTTTCGATTAAATCCTTTACTCGAGGAGTGTTGTTGGCTTGTGGTAAAACCCCGCCACCATTACCAAAAAGTCTGATGTTTTGAGGGTTTACTTTGGTAATATCAATGCCCGCATCTTTTAGGAATGTAGCATCAATTTTGTGTACACCCGTGCGAGTTGTGGCAATTTTATACCATTCGCCAGTTGCTAAAACTGATGATTGAGCGTAGGAAAAAGCAGAGGAAAGAAGCGAAAAAGTGAGGGTCAACAAAAATAAAAAAATACCCCTTTTCCTCGTTCCCTGAGCGAAGTCGAAGGGCGGGGAAAACGGATGCTTTTTTGTATATTTTTTTGTTTTCAACATAGTTTATTATCCAAAAACTCACAGTGGATTGACAAGTGCCGATGCCAAAATCGTATATCGACGTTTCGATTGTTTCTCCAAACACAACACTCTCGTTCGGCGTTTTTCGATTTTCTGAAAAACTGTTCCACGAAATTCAAACCATTGATTATCAGTTAATTCTGCCAAAGAAATGCCAACTTGCTCACCCGTATCAAAACTTCTCAGAGCCTCGGCCAATGGGGCATAACTTACCGAAGAAGCCGCTGGGTTTTGCATATAAGCACTCAGTGGTAACAGTAAATTTTGGGGTAAATGCTCTTCGCTGAGCAAAGGCTGCATTAAAACTTGAAAGCTTCTTTTCCATTCTTTTCCGTGCGGTTCTATTCTTTTTCGACCTTTATTGAGCCAAGCCCGTTGATGGGCAATTTCGTGAACATAAGTCACCAAAAAAGCATACTGATTTAGGTCGTGATTGATGGTGATTTTGTGCTGACCGTCACGAAAAATATAATTTCCGAAACAACTGCTGCGGGTACGTGAAATCTTGAATGAAAAAGGTTGTTCTTGCCACAACTTAGAACAATACGGTACGGTGCTGGCAGGAAGGTGTTTGGTCAGAATTTCCCCCATCTTCTCTACAGTTAGCGTATCGGGTTTGTTTATTGTGGGCAAAGTCGGATTTTTATCCACAACTTTATCCACTTTTTTAAATAATTGTTGAAACATGCTGTAATAAGGTACTTTTTAGCTCTCCATAAAACTCTGCAAAATAATCACTGCACTGATTTTGTCGATATTACCTTTTACTTGACGGTCTTTTTTCTTCATTCCGCCCGCAATCATGGTTTGCATCGCCATCTTTGAAGTAAAACGTTCATCGTGCAAGTGAATGGGTGTTTCAGGAAAAATATTTTTTAATTCAATCACAAATCGCTCTACATAGGGCGTTCCATCAGTGGTTGTTCCATCAAGGTTTTTAGGCATTCCGACTACAAAAGCCTCTACGACCTCGGTTTGCGTATATTTCTTTAAATATTCCAACAATTTATCAGTCGGAACGGTTTCGAGTGCCGATGCGATAATTTTTGAAGGGTCAGTTACGGCCAAACCTGTTCGTTTAGCACCGTAATCAATCGCAAGTATTCTTGGCATAATGGTAAGACAGGTTTGTAATCTGTTAGTTAATGGCTGTTTGACAGGTTACAAATCTGTCCTACTTAAACTTTACAATTTCTTCGCTTCTTCCCAAAAAATATCCATTTCGGCAAGGGTCATATCTTTCAGATTTTTGTTAGCTTCTTTAGCCTTTTCTTCAAGATATTGAAAACGCTTGATAAACTTCTTATTGGTGCGTTCGAGAGCAGTTTCGGGGTTAATATCAATAAAACGAGCGTAATTGACTAATGAAAAAAGTAAATCACCAAATTCACCTTCGGCTTTTTCTTTGTCGATGGCTACGTCATTTTCTACATCAAACATTTCTTTAAACTCGCTCATTTCTTCCTCGACTTTCGCCCAAACTTGGCTTTTTTCTTCCCAGTCGAAACCCACACCACGGGCTTTTTCTTGAACCCTCATAGATTTTACCAAAGCAGGTAAAGACTGCGGAACTCCACCCAAGACCGATTTATTTCCTTCTTTTAGCTTCAATTGTTCCCAATTTCGCTTTACTTCTTCTTCAGTTTCGGCAATAACATCGCCATAAATATGTGGGTGACGAGAAACCAATTTATCACAAATGCCATGAAGCACATCGGCCACATCAAAATCACCAGTTTCGGAGGCAATTTTTGAATAAAACACCAAATGCAGCATTATATCGCCCAATTCTTTCTTGATTTCTGGCAAATCTTTCTCCAAAATGGCATCCGAAAGTTCGTAAGTTTCTTCAATCGTCAAATGGCGAAGCGTGTCCATTGTTTGCTTTTTATCCCACGGACATTGCTCACGGAGTTCGTCCATGATGGTCAGAAGCCTATCAAAAGCCATGAGTTTCTCCATTCGTTGTGGAGGAAATATTGGGGGAAGTTTGTTGCTCATGTTTGAATGAGTGAATGTTTGATTGAGTGAATGACAGAATGCGTTTATGCTATCATTCTACAAAGTTCGTCAATAAAAAAGAAAAAGCCACCTGTTTTCGCAGATGGCATATATATTTTTGATTTTTTGTAGGACAGATTTGTAATCTGTCATTTCAACTTTTCCATTTAATCGCACAACCAATGGCTTTTGTGCTTGTTGTTACCACTGGTTTTCCCACTAAAAGGTTATTTACGGCATCTTCAATATAGCGTTTTGTCACGCCCAAAGGGTCTTGGGCGTTGTCGTCGATTGCACCGATATAACTCACGATAATTCTTCCACCTTCTTTTTTCAAAATATACGCTTGCGGTGTACGCATCGCACCGAAAGCCTTTGAAACTACTTGTGTATCATCGGCCAAATATGGAAATGGATAATTTTTATCTTTGGCACGAATCTGCATATTAGCAAACGAATCTTCTTCGTAAGCTTCGGGGTCGTTGGGATTAATCGTAATCACTGGAAAACCTTGTGAAGCATATTTATGGTCGAGAGCAATTACTCGGTCTTCGTAAGATTTCGAGAATGGGCAGTGATTTGAGGCAAAAATAATGATAAAGCCCTTTGCTGATTTAAAATCAGCCAACGACATCATTTTCCCGTCAATATTTTTGAGTTTAAAATCCGATACGGCATCGCCCAAAGCGTAGCCAGTGGGTGCTGGGGCAGCGGTTTCTGGTAAATCTGTCAACGGTGTAGCCGTAGTCATTTGATTCGCTCCGAAAATACTGCTCAAAAACACTGTTCCGATGATTAAAAACTGCTTTTTCATTTGCTTGAATATTTAAAAAATGGTTGTGTCAATCTGTGTTGTTCACTAACGTTAGTAAAACAAAAGTGTTTCAAAAAAAGTGCCGAATTTTATCGCTAAGGCTCTGATAGTCAAAAGATTGTTCATAAAACTCTTGCCTGATGCCGCTGCTTATAAGCGTGGCAGGAATTGCCCCCGACCATTGCGGACTTACTTTGTCAATCCAGCTATTATAATCGGGTTCGTCAATCAAATACACTTTCGATTTTATCTGATGTTCGGACACAAATTTTTCTACTGTTTTCAGGTCTCGTTTGAAATCAAGACTGATGAAAATCACAGAGACGTTGTCCAGACGAAAGTTATCGGCTAAGGTCTCAAAAACGGGCATTTCGCTCACACAAGGCTTACACCACGATGCCCAAAAATTTATCACACTAATTGTATTATCTTTTTTTATCAATTGCTCTAAGTCAGTAAATTTAATGACTTCAATGTGATTCTGAGCAAAAGAGCCATAAAATGTTGATAAAAGTGTGCATAAAAGGTATATTCTGACTTTTTTCACAATTCTTTCTTGAAGTAGTTCGTAAATTTATTTTAAAATTCGTAATTCGCAACCTTAAACTTTGA
>JBKBSS010000235.1:0-5290 GCA_046291385.1 Emticicia sp.
TTCCACCATTCTTTCGGAGGTCTATGAATGCTTCATTCAAATAGACATTTTTCTGTTTTCCCCACCACAGAAGTTTTTGTAAGCTCGTTTCTGAAAGATTTTCCCCAGTATCAACAGCATTATAGTTGAAAACAGGATTCAAGATTAAGACCAAATTATTTGGTTGTGTAATTTCGTTCCACACACGCTCTATCTTATCCACATTTTGTTCAAATACTGTGAATAGAATATCTGGTCTTTCTTTATTTTTTTTCGCTATTGATATTGAATCGAGTATTTTATCGAAGCACTTTACACCTCTTGATAAATTATGTTCTTCCTCATCGGGTGAGTCGAGCGAGAAGTGAAGCATATCAATTTTGCCTTTTAGGCGGTCGGCATACTTTGGGTAGAGTAAACAGTTTGTTGTGACTGTGGTTATGAAACCTGCCTTTTTTGCTTCTCCCAGGAGTACATCTAATTCACGGTGAAGCAATGGTTCGCCACCTGTAAAGTCAATTACTTTGACTCCCAGTTTTTTTAGGTCTTTGAGGTTTTCTCGGAAATTTTCGAGGGTAATGTAGGGGGATGGCTTTTCCCAAATATCACAAAAACTACACGTAGCATTGCAGCGATAGGTTACGTAGTAGTTGCACAAAACTGGGTGTTTGATTAGCCTCATTTTTTGAGAATTTAGACAAAAGACAAGAGATTAAAGGTTTTCATTTTTGAAAGATAACTATCTCATGTCTCTTGTCTAAAATCTACTGTCTGTATTATTTCAACATTCCTAATAAACTTGCAAGCTTGTCTTTTAGGTCTTTTCTATCAACGATAAAATCAAGGAAACCATGCTCTAAAACGAACTCGGCAGTTTGAAATCCTTTTGGTAATTCTTTGCCGATTGTTTCTTTGATAACACGTGGCCCCGCAAAACCAATGAGTGCTTCTGGCTCTGAAATATTGAAATCACCGAGCATTGCATAAGAAGCGGTTACGCCTCCCGTTGTTGGGTCAGTTAATAAAGATACATAAGGAATTCCTGCTTCTGATAGTTGAGCTAATCTTGCCGAAGTTTTTGCCATTTGCATTAACGAAAAGCCAGCTTCCATCATCCTTGCCCCACCCGATTTTGAAATCATCAAAAACGGCATTTTGTGTTGCAAAGCATATTCGATTCCACGGGCAATTTTTTCTCCAACTACCGAACCCATCGAACCACCAATAAAACTAAAATCCATACAAGTAATTACAATATCAATTTCTGACATTTTACCGTAGGCTGTTCGGGCGGCATCTTTTAAACCAGATTTTTTCTCGGTTGCTCTTACTCTATCAACATACGATTTTGTGTCTGTAAATTTCAGAGGGTCGCCCGAACGGAGGTTTTCATCCAATTCAGTATATTCACCTTCATCAAACAAAATTTGAAAATATGCTTCTGAGCCAATCTTCTCGTGGTAGTTGCAATTGATGCACGTGAAGGCATTTAGTTTATGCTCACGGGTGTGCATTGCTTTCTTGCAAGTTGGACATTGATACCAAAGCCCATCAGGGGCTTCACGTTTCATCTCCGTCGGAGTTTGTATTCCTTTATCTGTTCTCTTAAACCAAGACATATTAGGTGTAGTAATTTGAGGGGACAAAGGTAATTAAACTTGGCCGTTGATTTATTGGGTTTGGTCCAAAATTTTATTTTACTGCTATTAAAAACAAGGAAGGCTTCGTTTAAAACGAAGCCTTCCTTAAATCAATTTATCTAATTTTCTTATCAGGTATATATCCTTTTCTTTCTATGTCATTTACGAAAAAAGTATCTTCTCGCCTACCGTCTGGGTAAATTCTCATGGCTTTTCCATGCCTAACATTGTTTTCCACACGAGCGACTAATCTAATGTTATTATTGAAGATAAAATAGCCTTTATCATCATTCATTAAGCCATTCTTGTACTTACCCACATATTTATCCCCATTTTTGTGGAAAAATGAACCGTTACCTTCATATTTACCATTTTTGAAGTTTCCTACATATTTCTTCTCTCCATCGGCATAGAATTCTACGCCTCTTCCATCCCGTTTTCCGTTTCTCCACTCACCTTCGTACTTTTCTTCTGTTATTGGATTAATCATTTTTCCAAAACCATCATTACAATCTCCATCAAAACAACCACCTTTTTTCACAACTTCACCATTGTTTTCCACATTTGTTGGGGCTGCTACTATAATATCGGGTCTTTTTGTTGGTGTTTCTGAATTGTCCACCGAGTTATCCACTTTATCCACATTTCCTTGATTATCAGTTGGTTGTGGGTATGTTCGAGGTGGTACTTGTTGAGGAATAGGTTGGTTATTTGGTCTCGACGGATTTTGTGGTTGTGGAGCTTGCGATGGCTGCGATTTTGGCTGAGTTACGACACTCCCATCGTTTTTCTTAATATTTGGATAAAGCTCTTGGGCATTGTCAAAACCTTTTTTAATGGCCGCCAAACGTTTTGGTCTTGCTGGGTGAGTTCCGCCATCATAATCAGATGTAAGTTTACTGATAGCCGCTTGTGCATCTTTTAGAGACGCTCCCATTTGGTACATCACAAATCCCGAAAACTCATCGGCTTCGAGTTCTTTGGCTGGGTCGCTTCCTCCTTCGATAATTGTATGTCCTTGTAAGTGATGTCCGATTTCGTGAGCCAAGATACTCAATGCACCCCAATCTGATTTTGATAGGTCATTGGCTTTTTTCATAAATGAACCATCGTAAACTATCAATCGGGTTTGACCTTGAATAGCGGCAAAACAATTATCAGTATTGGGGCATTCCATTACGTAGAAGTTTCTCTTTAAACCGCTTCTTCTTACGATTTCATCAACTGCTTTTTCGGCAACTTCTTTCGAACGAAAACTAAATTGACTGCAAAATGCTCTTTCGTTTATTTTTTGTCCGTAGTAATTATATCCAAAAGATTGTACTTTGTCTTCCTGTGCATTAGCCAAAAACACAAATGTGGATAACACTGTGGACAGTGTGCATAACTTGAATTTCATGGGGTGAAAGTTTGTAAGTGATTATATGAGATAAACGAGGAAATGTAGTTTCAAAGGCTATTGAAGGGGGTTATTAACATAGTTTTAACAAAAACGCCTCAAAGCCGAAAGTTTTGAGGCGTTTCAATAGTATAAATGTAAAAAGGTTTAATTTATTGTATCGCCTCTCAAATTTCTGAATCTTTTGCGGGCTTCCGCTCCGAAGATTGAACCTGGGAATTTTTGAAGAATTTCTCTGTACAATTCCATCGCTTTCTCTTTTTGCTGGAAGTTTTCTTCGTAAATTTTTGCTTCCAGAAATAAGGCATCATCGGCCAAAATATCGAAATTATAATTTTTGCGAAGTAACTCTAAATCTTCTAAGGCTTTTTGGGGTTGATTGATTTTGAGATTGGTATTTGCTCTTAACCACAAAATATCATCGGCCAAAGAATGTGATTTGTATTTTTCAAAAATTTGGTCGAGAGCTGCCATTGCTTCGGCGTTTCTATTTTGAAAAAGTAATAAATCAACTTTAGCGTATTCTTTCATGGCAACCTCCGAAGTATCAAGACCGATGTTATCTTGAATCAGCAAACTTAGTTGCATGGCATCATTGGCGATTTCACGAGTGGTGGCTTTTTTCAAAATATCCAAAACTTCTTTTGATAAATCAAACTCGCCGTTGTAATAATGCAACTTGGCATTTTTGAGTTTTGCTTCTTGTCCGAGGAAATCTTCTTTTTGAGATTTTTCAACTTGTGAATAAAGCAAGGTCGCCTCCCACGGTTCGTTTTTCAACACATAAATATCGCCTAAATCTAATTTGCATTTATCTCTGAAAGCATTGTCTGAACCTGCAATCATAATGGCAGTTTCGAGAACTGTGATTGCTGTATCTCTTTCGTTGAGATAAAAAGCATAAAGTTGGGCAGTGTTTCTGAGGGCTTCCATTGTTTTTACATTTCGGCCTAAATCAGAAAACAAACCTTGGTAATCTTTTATCAAAGAACGAATATCGGCAATGCTTACGGGGTAACTTGTTTTTACGACTTCCTCTTTGCAAAATAAAGCATTGCGTCGAGCGTAAGCGTAATACTGCCCTTGTGGATATTCTTTCATCACGTACTCGTACATCTGAATTGCACTCTTGAAATCTTTGCTTACTAAGGCAGTCTGGGCCAATTCAAAAACTCTTTGTCCGTCTTGTTTTAGGCGGCGGTCGAGAGCTCTTGTCTGAACAAAGGCTTTAGTAAACTCCTTCTGCTGGATTAAATGCCAAATTAGGATGTCAGTGTAGTACTGTTCGGTCGGAAACTTCTGTACCCTGCTGTAAAGTGCCTTTTCGAGCATATCTATCTCAGCTTCGGTTTTGAGGTTATCTTGGAAGGTCGCTTTTACGTAATCTTGGTTTCCTTCTACCAAACCGTATTTTAGCATTTCCTCAATCATCGGTTCTTTTTGCCCGTTGTAAAGATATGCTCTTGCCATCAAAATTGCGTACTTGCTTTCGTCTTTCGCAACTTCCCTACCTTTTTTCAATAACTGAATTACAAGTTCGGTTTTTGAATTTTTGTAAAGTAAATCTTGCAGTTCGTAAATTGTACCTTCTGTTCTGGCTGCGAGGTCAATCAGAATATCCATTTCTTTCTGAGCTTCTTCAAACTTTCCAGTCATTTCGAGCAAACTCGTATAATCTGACCGAAAGACAATTCCCGTAAGGTCATTGCTTTTGATTTGACGTTTCAAATATTTTTCGGCTTCATCAAAATTTTTCAGTTTGAACAAACACTGAATATAGTTTTGATGAATCAATCGGATATTGGTTTTATCCTTTGCGATTTTTTGGAAAATATCTTTTGCCTTTTCATACTCGCCCTGCTTGAAATATTCGTTTGCCAATTCGATGTCTTGACCTTTGGCCAACCAATGAATTGAAAAGAATAGAATTATCAATAAATACCGTTTCATAGTTTCCTAAAAAAAGAAATAAAATATATATTTAATTACTGTTTTAAATTATTAGGGCTGTGGATATGTGTATAAACTTTATTTGTTGATAACACTCTACATGTGAATGTACATAACTAATTACTTTTTCCACAGTTTTATTATCTTAATTAACACTTATATTATTGATTATCAATTCTAATACCATTTATTGACAATGACCTTAAATATTTTTTGTTTATTACTTTGTCTTTTTTCCACACAGTGTGTCCACGTTAATTAACATGATGTTAATTGAGGATAAATCATGAGTTTTGCACGATTTCCACTTCTTTCGATTTCT
>JBKBSS010000236.1:0-5268 GCA_046291385.1 Emticicia sp.
GAAATTATTTTTAACTAATTATCTTTCCGTTTGGGAGTGCAAAAGTACAAATTAATTTCTGTAATTCAAACTTTGCACAAAAAACTTTTTAAAGTTTTTTTGCGGAGAGAGAGGGATTCGAACCCTCGGTACCCTTATGAGGTACGGCAGTTTAGCAAACGGCTACTTTCGGCCTCTCAGTCATCTCTCCTTTCCAATGGGGTTTTTCCCTTTCGGAGTGCAAATATAAAACACTGTTTTTAATTTTTCACAAATCTAATGTCAAAATTTCTAAAAAAAATTAAACTTTTTACAAAACATTTAGTAACTCATTGTCTTTCAAGCACTTAACGCTAATCTTTTTTTCATCCTAACTTCCAAAATCTACTACCTAAAACCTAAGTAATCCGTTGATTTGAGCATATTGAAGCAACATTATCGTTTTTCCATCTTTTATTTCTCCAGTTTCTATCATTTCTATGGCTTTGCCAAATGGCAGTTCCAGCACATCAATATTTTCTTGTTCGTGTTCGGCACCTCCTCCATCGTTTACTTTCATGGCTTTGCTGTATTCGGCTACAAAGAAATAAAGCATCTCGGTCACTGAGCCTGGCGACATATAGGCTTCAAAAACTTTTTTTACTTCGCCAATTCGGTAGCCAGTTTCTTCTTCGGTTTCTCGTCTGATACAATCTTCTGGATTATCTTTATCGAGCAGCCCCGCACAAGCCTCTATCAGCATTCCTGATTTGTTGCCATTTACGTAAGTTGGCATACGGAATTGCTGGGTCAAAACTATTGTTTGATTTTCTTTATTGTAAAGCAAAATCGTTGCTCCATTTCCTCGGTCGTAAGCTTCACGAGCTTGAGTTTGCCATTCTCCTTGCTTATTTCTGTATTCAAATATTATTTTTTTCAATACATACCAGTTATTGGAAAGTACTTTTTCTTCTATTACTTTAACATTTGGATTCATTCTGATTTTTATTGATTAATTTTGATTATATTTGAACAAATGTTCATAAAAAGAAATGAGTTATCAAAGTAGAAAACAGAAAATATTAAAAATAATAGAAGAACAAGGCGAAGCTGACGTAAAAGAATTGGCTCAGAAAGTTGAAACTTCGGAAATAACTATTAGACGAGATTTGGCTCTCATGGCAGCCGATGGACTGATTTTCCGTACTCACGGCGGAGCTATGAAGCTCAGTTTGGCAAATATTCCTGCAAGCTTTGAGCAGAAAACGGCCACCAACATTGAGCAGAAAGATTATATCGCAAGGCTGGCTGCACAAGAAATTCAGGACGGAGATATTATTTTTATGGATTGTGGAAGTACGGTTTTTCGGCTTTGCCAATTTATAAAAAATAAGCAAATAAAAGTCATAACAAACTCTTTACCAATTGTTTATGAATTATCAAACACTGAAGTTTCGATAAATCTTATTGGGGGCGAACTCAATAATAAACGCCAAGCAATTCACGGGCAAATTGCTGTTGAACATATCAGACGATACCAAGCCGATAAGGCATTTTTAGGTGTTGATGGAATTTCGGCTGAAAATGGTTTGAGTGCCGCCAGCGAAAAAGAAGCCGAAATTACAACTGCAATGTCGGATAATGCTCGACAAACATATTTACTCTGCGATTCGAGCAAATTGGGGAAAGATAAATACCTAAAATTTGCTCCGTTAAATATAGTTCACATATTGGTTACGAATGAAGTTTCAGAACTGCTAAAACCTTATCAAGATGTAGGAATTAGGATTTTGAATTAAGCTCAATGATGGCCTATCGTAGCACGAAATGCCTAACATGAGGTAATAATGTATTTAAAAGCACTTCCCAAAAACTACTCACCCAATTTTTCTTAAATTTTCTTAAAAAACATTCTTGGTTTTAAAATATTGATACCTTTGTCTCGTTATCAACTAAAGCCTTAGTTACTTTTCCATTATACAGTCAACCGACAAACACTTTTATGAAAAAGCCTTTACTCTCTATTGATGAGCAAATTTTGCTCGGCAGTCTTTCTGTGTCTTATTTTAATCATTATTCTGAAAGCTCTTCTGATTTTCACTAAACAGCGTTTTCATCTCTTACGGGCAACGTTCCGCTGCTGGCCTTTCAACACATAGTTGTTTCCCAAGTTCGCATTTACGGTAATTTTACTAAAAAATCACGCTAAATGTAACTTTTGGGTAAATGTGCAGTAAGCGAACAAAATGATTCGCTAAATCCTTGCAATATTCCTAAAAAATACGGCTCATTAAAAACAGTTTCCACCACAAAATTCAAAACACTTTTTATGAAAAAAGCTATTACTATCATTCGGGCTGTGCTATGCTTATGCCTACTCACGAGCGGAAGCGTTTTTGCTCAAAGTCCAGCCAGAATCTCGGTTAAAGGTCTTGTCATCGACTCATCGAATACTACTCTCCCATCGGCTACTATTATGCTACTTACGCCCAAAGACTCGGCTTTGGTCAGCTACGGACGCACCGAAAACGATGGACAGTTTGAAATCAAAGGCGTAAAGCGTGGCACTTACCTTTTGAAAATTTCTTACATGGGTTATTTGCCTTATCAGCAGGAGTTTACGCCCGCCGAAGGTGCGGTTACTGATTTGGGTAAAATTCAGCTCAAGCCGATTATGAAAGAACTTTATGAAGTCGTTATTCGCACTGCCAAAGCTCCGCTAAGTATCAAAGGCGATACGGTTGAATACAATGCGGCATCGTTTAAAGTACCACCAGGCTCAACGGTTGAGGATTTACTGAGAAAATTGCCTGGAATGTCAGTTGACCAAGATGGAAATATCAAGGCTCAAGGGCAAGACGTAAAGCGAGTAACGGTTGATGGCAAACAGTTTTTTGGTGGCGACACGAAAATGGCCACTAAAAACTTATCGGCGGAGGCAATCAAGAAAGTACAGGTTTTTAATGATAAAACCGAGCAGGCAAAAGCAACAGGCGTGGACGATGGCAAGAAAGAAAAAACCATGAATCTGGAGCTAAAAGATGAATTTAAAAAAGGTGGTTTCGGAAAAATTACGGCTGGAATTGGCGATAAGGAAAGAATGGAAGTAAAGGGAAATTATAATAAATTTGACCAAAAAAACCAGTTTTCGTTGATTGGTCTGGGAAATAATACCAATCAAGTGGGAATGGGATATGATGATTTTCAGGATTTTAGAGGTAGCCAATCATATAATTGGAACGATAACGCCGACTTTGGTTTTGGGGGCGGCGGTCGCTATTATTATGGTGGCGACGAAGGCGACGACGACTTGGCGATTCCCGTGGGTGGCGGTCGTGGTCAGGGTTTGACCGATTCGTATGCGGCGGGCTTGAACTATAATTATGATACAAAAAAGAACAAATTGAGTTCGAGTTATTATTTCAATGGTAAAAATCAGATTTTGGATGCACTTTCGAGCCGTCAGAATTTCTTGGAAAATAATGCTTCGTTTAAAACCACTAACAATGATTATACTCGTAATCAGAACTACAACCACCGAGTATCGTTTCGCTTAGAAAAAACGCTTGATACGCTCAATACACTTACGATAGTTGGTAATGGAAAACTTTCAAGGGGAAATACTCGATACAATGGTTTTCAGCAGTTTTTTGTAGGAAATGATGATAAAACAAATCAAACAACTATCAATAATCAAACTGGATTTAACTCTACGGCAGCCGCTTTGACAGGAATTTTTCGTCATAAATTCAAGAAAAAAGGCCGAATATTTGCGATGAGTGGTGGTTATAATTTCACTAATTCGGATGGTGATGCCACGCAAGTTTCACTCAATGAATTCTTTAAAATTACCAGCACCAACGATTTATTGAGAAATATCAACCAGTTTAACGCTACTTTGAGCGACCGCAGCCAATGGAAAGCGAGTTTGTTGTACGTTGAGCCATTTGGCAAGAAATTCTCGTCAGAAACTTTCTATAATTTCAGTATTCGCAATAGTATTGTTGATAGAGATGTACAAAACCGTGAATCGAATTTGAGAATTGATTCACTCACTCGCTATTTTGAAAATACGATTTCGTATAATAGAATCGGTACGAGCTTGAGATATAACTATAAAGGTATCAATATTTCGGCGGGAATTGCGGGGCAACAGTTTTCGTTGAGAGGCAATTTTACACAACCAAAACAACCCGAAACGATTGTGAATCAAACATACGTTGCTTGGCTTGGAAATGTACAGGGTAATCTTGATTTGAAAAACAATCGTTACATGTGGTTTAGCTACGAGCCAAATATTTCGGAGCCTTCAATAAATGACCTCCAGCCCGTTGTTGATAATAGTAATCCATTGTTTATCCGAGAAGGAAATCCAGACCTTTTGCCGCAGACTGACCACAATTTTAATCTTGGAGGCAATTATTATAATCCTGGTAGCTTTATGAGTATTTACTTTGGTTTAAACTATGCGTACAATGTCAATCAAATTATTTATAACCAAAACATTGATAGTAAGACATTTAAGACAATGACTAAGCCTATGAATATTACGGGTGGAAATAACATGGGTACGTATTTTGGCTTAGGATTTCCGTTGAAAAAGACAAAAGCAACGATGAATCTGAACGGAAGTGTTAATCAAGGAAATAACCTGACTTACATCAATAATATTTTGAACGAAACCAATAACCTGAGTTATTATACTGGCATAAGATTAGATTTAACGCCGTCAGATAAGTTTACTTTCTACGGAAATGCAAATTTTGGCATCACCAACACAAAGTATTCAATCAATACTGCTCAGAATCAGACAATTTATAATCATAGATTTGGTGCTGAAATGAATGTCAAATTACCGAAAGATTTTTATTTCAATACCCGATTCAATTATAACGTTTTCTTGAATGAGCGTTTTGGGTTTAACCAACGTCAGCCACTCTGGAATGCGGCAATTTATAAACAACTCGGAAAATCGAAAAAAGCAGAAATTCGTCTGACTGCCAACGATATTTTGAATCGTAATCTTAACATCAGCCAATTTGCCAACCAAAACTCGTATTCTGAATCAAGAACCGAAACGCTGGCTCGCTTTTTTATGCTAAGTTTCACTTACAATATGCGTGGCGTGAAAAGTCAAATGCGTAGAAGCGGCGGCGGATGGTAGGTGAATAATTTACGAATGATGAATTACGATTTACCAATTTAGAAATCACTAAATTTACTCAAAAACAACATAAATATCTCATTATAAATTACTTACAAAATGAAGAAAATCTTTTTATATATTCTACTATTCCCCATTTGGGGAGT
>JBKBSS010000237.1:0-5236 GCA_046291385.1 Emticicia sp.
TTTTCGTAGCGATTGCCTTTCTTTCAAACTTCATTGATTGGAATGCCCCAGGATTATATTTCTACGATATGCTCGAAGCAAGTAACCTTTCTATCATATTTAGCTCAATCATTTTGCTTTCTGCATTTTTGGTGATGGCATTATCAAAAGGTTTTCTTGATGACGAACACGCTCAACCCGCCGAATATTTTGCGATTTTGCAGTTTTCGTTGGTAGGTGCTATCATGATGACCAATTTTCAAAACCTCATCATGCTGTTTGTAGGTGTTGAAATCCTTTCAGTTTCGATGTATATTCTTACGGGAAGTGATAAACGTAATTTAAGAGGAAACGAAGCTGCCCTTAAATATTTTTTAATGGGTTCGTTTGCAACGGGTATCATGCTTTTTGGTATGGCCATGCTTTACGGAGCAAATTATACTTTCAATATTTCTGATGCTCGCATCTTACTGCTACAATCAGTTACCGATATTCGCCCTGTATTCTTATATGTTGGTGTTACATTCTTATTGATTGGTTTATTGTTTAAAGTTTCGGCAGCACCTTTCCACTTCTGGACACCAGATGTGTACGAAGGAGCTCCAACAATATTCACAACCTTCATGTCAACCGTTGTAAAAACGGCTGGTTTTGCGGCAATTTATCGTATTCTTGAAGTATCATTCTCGCCGATGTATAATTTCTGGTGGGTGATGGTCGTGACAATGGCGATTCTCAGCTTGCTCATTAGCAACATTACGGCCGTTTCTCAGAATAGCTTTAAGCGTATGTTGGCATTTTCCAGTATCTCTCATGCAGGATATATGTTGCTGGCAGTTGTGGGTTTGAACAATAAAACAGGTGATTCTATCGTATTCTATTCACTGGCTTACGCTTTAGCAACAATTAGTGCTTTTGGTGTATTAATGATTGTATCGAAAGACCGCTTAGTTGATGGCCGCCCGAACGAAAATATTGCAGTTTTGAATGGTTTATCGAAGAAAAGTCCATTTTTAGCAGCAGTTCTGACAATTTCAATGTTATCTTTGGCTGGTATTCCACTAACGGCAGGTTTTTGGGGTAAATTTTATGTATTTGCCGATGCGGCTTCACGTGGACATATTTGGGTACTTGTGATTGCAATTACGATGTCGGCAGTTGGTATTTATTATTATTTTAAGCCAATTATTGCAGCATACATGAAAGAGGGAGAAGGTGAAAATATTCGATTGAGTGCCTTTTATAAAATAATTCTTGGGTTTACTACCGCAGGCTCTATTTTGCTCGGTTTGTTTCCTGACTTGGTACGTGAATTGCTCTGATTTGCGAAACCGCAAATCGTCAAACTATAGAGCATATTTTAAACTTTACTGGAATAAATCAATTTGTGAAATTACTTGACAAAATAAAGAATAAAGAATTAAGGTCATTTATAACATTCTTTCTTACCGCTGTTTTAGGAGCGGGAACAAATTTCTTTACACGAATATTATACAAACCACTATTCTTGGGCTTTGGCTTGGCTGATAAACCAGCATTTCAATGGAGTGTTTTTGCAGGATATATGACTGCTACAATCATCACTTTCATACCACAGAAAGTCTTTGCATTCTCTGCAAAAGAGTCAGGAAATACTAAGCGAGAATCTATAAAATTTTTTATTATTGCGACTTTAGCATTGGGAATACAATTAGGATTATCGTCTTTAACCCTTGATTATGTTGCTAATATATACTTTACTAATTTCTCATTGACTCTTCGAGAAACTTTTTCGCATATTGTAGGTATGGGATTCAGTTTTCTTGCCAATTTTTATGGTCATAAGTTCCTAACTTTCAGAAGCACAGGTGTTTATGATAAAATTAAAGCCCGTTCTACTCGCTGAAAATTGCACAAAAACAAGAAAAGCTATTTTCTTAAAAAGAATTTAAGAAAATTTTAAATATTTTTTAAGAAAACCTTGCATCATATCTTAAAATTGTCTTAAATTTGTGAGCGTTTAAAATCAAACCTTAAAACACCGCAAACAAAGACAATGAAAAAAGTAATCGCAATCTTATTCGTAGCATGTGTAGCTTCTTTAGCTGCTTGTACTTCTAAAACTGAAACTACTGCTGACTCAACTGTAGCTGCTGTAGATTCAACTGTAACTGCTATTGTTGATTCTGCTGCTACAACTGTAGATTCTACTGCTGCTGCTGCTGATACAACTAAGAAATAATTTTTCTTAAGTTATATAAAAAAACCTTGTTCTTCCGAACAAGGTTTTTTTATTGCCCAATAATCAGGGATTTACCAATTCTTGACCTTCTCGTTCATCAAATCCAATAGAAACTTGGTTGTTTTACCAACTTTTCCATCAGCAATAATATTACTGTCAATTTGAGTGATTGGTAATACTTTTTTGGTAGAACTGGTCGTGAAAACCTCATCTGCGTCCAATAACTCGTTCAATGATACATTTCTTTCTTCAATCTTGAAATGGTCTTTGGCTAAATCTAAAACTACTTTTCGGGTAATTCCTCGCAAGATTTTTCTGTTTGGCGTAATCAAGACATTGTTTTTTACAAGAAAAACATTACTTCTGCTCAACTCGCTTATGTAGCCTCTTTTATGAAAAAGCACATCTGAGGCACCTGATTCTTTAATATCAGCTTGTAGAATCATTAAATGCTTGTAATCTGTACTCTTTAAATCGGGGTAGTCACGCACGTAATCATGCGAGATAACTTTGATACCATTTTCGTATTCTTGTGGCTTCACGGGGTGAATATCTTCGCTGATAATAAGCAAATTGGGTTTCGACATTTTCATACTATCTTCCGAATATCCACCCGTTAGCACAAAACGAATGCCACAATCTTCTAAGCCGCTTTCCTTGATTAAACTTAAAACAACCTTATAAGCGTCTTCTTTCAAAATCGGATTTGGCAAACGCATCAACTTTGCCGAACGCTCAAAACGTTCCCAATATAAATCCCATTGAAATGGACGACCATTATATGTACGAAAATAATCGAACAGACCATAGCCACGTAAAAGTCCTAAATCTGAAATATGAATATTGGTAGTTTCGACAGAACTAACAACTCCGTTTAAATAACAATGATGAGCCATAAATAATTGATAATTAAGTGGTTTACCAATAATCAGTAATCTAAACTGTGGACTGCAAACTATCGACTGTGAACTAACATTATTTCTTTACTTCAAAAAAATCTCCTTTGTTCCAAGTTGGTTTTTCGGGATTTTGGGCAATTAAATAACTTACCAAAAAGTTTACACGAGCATAGGTTTTGCCTGCTGCCCACACAAAACCGTTCGTTATTTCGTCAGATGGTTTATGATAATGAGCTTCACGCCACTTCTTTACTTTTTCAGCTAAATTTAAGCTCGGATTACTAAATCTATAACCATATTTGATGTGCAACGCAGGAATACCCGCTTTCACAAAATTGTATTGGTCGCTACGTACAAAACGCCCTTCGCTTGGGTCGGGGTCTGGTTCAACTTCCAATTTGGCAATATTGGCAGCGGTTTCAACTACTTTTTGTAAGCTACTGTGTTCAGCACCCAATGGAGCAACTGATTCTAAAGGAGCAAGCAACGTTGGCATATCGGTATTGATATCGGCCACGATTCTTTTTTTCTTTACTGTCGGATACACCGCAAAATATCCCGAGCCAAGAAGTCCCATTTCCTCAGCCGTAACCAACAAGAAAAGCAACGAACGCTTAGGTTTATCGGCAGTTGGTAAAGTTGCGTACGAACGAGCAATTTCTAAAGCACAAGCCACGCCCGAAGCGTTATCGTGAGCTCCATTATAAATTGAATCGCCATTGATTGGTCGGCCAACGCCCAAGTGGTCAAGATGAGCCGAATGAATGACGTATTCTTTCTTTAGTTTTCTATTCGTTCCTTCGAGTTTGGCTACTACATTATAGCTTTCGATGTCTTGATACGTACTTTCGTAATGTCCCGAAATTGTGCTTTTCAGCGTTTTACTTACGTATTTGCCTTTTTCGAGTTGCTGCCAAGTGCTATCAAGCATATTATTTTCGGCACGCATTAATTCTTGTAAAGCAGCAACCGAGATTCCACCAGCAACTTTGATTTTTCCACCCAAAACCGAAGCCGAACTTGTACGTTTACCCTTGGCGGTTATCGAAGCCGAAACGCCGTTAGAAACCATGCTATTTGCTCCTGCTTTAAACTGCACAACGCTATTGGTATAATTACAGACCAAAACGCCAATCGCACCGTTTTGAGCAGCAAATGCTTGCAAAGTAGCGGGATAGCCTAAATGTAACTTCACGTTTACAGGTAAATTTTCAGGCGTTCGACGTAAAATCACAACGATTTTACCTTTCACATCCAGACCTTTATAATCTTCGATGTTTATTTGCGGAGCATCAAAACCCGAACCCACAAAAACCAACGGTGCATTAAAATCAACACTTTTTAGTTCGGGATGCGGATAAATCGACAAATCATTTCCGAGCGATAATTCTTTCTTTTCGCCATTGGGCAAAGTGAGCGTAAATTTGGCTGTTTCCTTTACCAACTTGGCCTTGCGAAGCATTACTTTTTGGGTGTAAGTTCCTTTTTCGCCCGCTGGTTTCAAACCCATTTCTTTGTATTGATTAATAGCGTAATCAACCGCCATTTGATAGCCTTCCTTCCCTGGCAAACGTCCTTTGAGTTTATCGTCTGACAAGTAAGCTACGTGAGCTTTGATTCTGTTGGTGTCAATGTTATCGAGATGCTTCAAAACCTGTTCAGACACAATGTTCTGGGCAAATACAGAAAGACTTAGAAAAGAGAAAATAGTTAGGAATGTTTTCTTCATAAAGTGTAATATCAGTTTTTTTATCAAAAGTAAAGTTTCTTGTGTAAAGCTACGCAACCGACATCGCTTTTTTTGCATCTATCAATCAAACAAAATTATAAAAATTATGAAAAAGCTTCTTTTAACACTTAGTTTACTTATCTGTTCTACATTTATTTTCGCACAATCTGCCTTAAAATCCAATACCGATTGGCTCACGACTCACCTAAACAAACTCGTCATTGATGATGACGACAAACAATTGAATGTCAACGGAAAGAAATCTAAACCTGTTTTTTCGTTTGCAGGAAACAAAATGTTGATGAATCTCAGTGCAAAAGACAAAGATTTTTCGATGGGCTTTAATGTTAGCTGGTCTTTGAAAGATGTAAGAAAAGTAAGTTATAAAAAAGAAAAAGATGGCAATTA
>JBKBSS010000023.1:0-17055 GCA_046291385.1 Emticicia sp.
TATAAGAAAAATGGAAATCCCGAAGGATGTATCATCGAAATTATTGAACGTGGCCGCACGGAAATCGTCGGAAAAATTCAAGTTTTCGGCAATTATGCCCTCGTTCGTCCCGACCATAAAAATTTGTACGATGATATTTTTATTCCAAAAGATAAAATAAACGGTGCAACAAAAGACGATTTAGTTATCGTAAAAATCGTTGAATACCCAACCAAAGTTCAGCAAGGAATTGGTGAAATTACCGAAATCTTAGGCAAATCAGGCGATAATAACGCAGAAATGCACGCAATTTTGGCCGAATTTGGTTTACCAATCAGATTCGACAAAGCGATTGAAGAAGAAGCGGCGGCAATTTCGGAAGTTATTACGGAAGCAGAGATTGAGAAAAGACGAGATTTTAGAAATATTCTAACTTTCACGATTGACCCACACGATGCCAAAGATTTTGATGATGCTCTGAGTTTTAGAATGCTTGAGAATCAAAATTATGAAATCGGTGTTCACATTGCCGACGTAACGCATTACGTGCAGGAAGACACAAGACTCGAAGAAGAAGCCCTCAACCGTGCCACTTCAGTATATTTGGTTGACCGCACGATTCCGATGTTGCCCGAAAAACTATCTAATAACCTTTGTTCGCTTCGTCCGCACGAAGATAAATTGACGTTTTCGGCAGTTTTTGAAATGACTCACGACGGCCGATTAATCAACGAATGGTTTGGTAGAACAATCATTCATTCTGACCACCGATTCAGCTACGAAGATGCTCAAGAAGTTTTAGAAAACGAAGAAGGCGATGTGCTGAATCCTGTAACTGAGCAGGATGAGGTTTTAGAAAAATACCGTTTTCCGCTGCATACGCTCAATCATTTAGCAAAAATTCTAAAAAAAGAGCGTTTCAGAAATGGAGCGATTAATTTTGAAACCAACGAAGTAAAATTTAAACTCGATGAAACGGGCAAACCGCTCGGTGTGGTGCTGAAAATCAGAAAAGATGCCCACAAGCTCATCGAAGAATTTATGCTTTTGGCTAATAAAAAAGTGGCGGAGTTTGTTTTCAAGATGGGAGACAAGAGGCACGAGACAAAAGATTCGAGAAACGAGAATCGAGAAAAAGAAACTCAAAACTCAGAACTCAAAACTCAGAACTCTAACACCATGGTTTATCGTGTGCATGAGCCACCAAATCCTGAGAAATTACAGAACTTCGCCAATTTTGCGGCACGTTTTGGGTATTCCATCAAAACTGATTCGGATAAAACCTTGTCAAATTCGATGAACAAAATGATGGCTGAAGTTGAAGGAACGCCCGTACAGAATGTTTTGGAACAACTGGCAGTTCGCACGATGTCGAAGGCTCGTTATACAACCGAACCTCTGGGGCATTTTGGACTTGCTTTTGAGCATTATAGCCACTTTACATCGCCCATTCGTCGTTATCCCGATATGATGGCACATCGACTTTTGCAACACTATTTGACGGCTTCGCCTAAAAATAGAGCAAATGTTTCACAAGATGACTTTGAGAAAAAATCGAAACATTCATCTGACCGAGAAAAACTCGCCGCCGAAGCCGAAAGGGCTTCGATTAAGTATAAGCAAGTAGAATTCATGAGTCTGCAAGAACGCCGAACAATTTTCTCAGGTGTAGTAACTGGCGTGACAGATTTTGGAATTTTCGTAGAAATTACTTCTACAAGTTGCGAAGGAATGGTTCGTTTAGCCGATTTGAAAGATGATTTCTACGAATGGGACAGAAATAATTATCGAGTTGTTGGAAAACGCACAGGTCGAGTAATCAACTTTGGCGATACCGTAAAAGTGACAGTAAAAGGCACTGACTTGGAGCGTAGAAGCATGGATTTGGAGTTGATTGGATTAGATGGAAAATCAATGCCAGCAAGTAATACCAAACGAAATAATCGTGATACTACAAGCAGCCGAGGAGGCCGCAGAGAAAAACCCAGTCGAACTGCCCCCAAAAGCAGCCGAACCAGCGATAAAAATAAAGGAAAACCTAAGAGAAAATAAATGGTTACTGGAAAATTAGTTAAATGGTTTTCGGAAACAATTCTATTCTATAAAGGTTAAACAAACAGGTAAGTAGCTGAATGACTATTTACCTGTTTTTGTTTACATCATTTTAAACCTACATTCTGATAAATTTTGTAGGAACGTCCAAATTGGACGTTCCTACGGGTGAAAATTAAAACACTACATCAAAAATGAATATTCTAATTACAGGCGGTACGGGCATGATTGGGCATCGGCTCACAGAATTGCTTTTGGCAAAAGGCCATAAGGTTTCATACTTGAGCAGAAAAAAAGAAAAGCTCCCCAGCGTAGAAGTTTTTCAATGGGATATTCAGAAAGGATATATCGAAGAAGGGGCTTTAGAAAAAGCTGATTACGTAGTTCATTTAGCGGGTGCGGGCATAGCCGATAAACGCTGGACAGACGAACGCAAAAAAGAAATTATTGACTCTCGGATTCAACCTATTGAGTTGATTAATAAGTATTTACAAGAAAAAAACATTCAACTCAAAGGATTTGTTTCGGCATCAGCCATCGGGATTTATGGCGGCAATACGGACGATGTTAAGTTAGATGAGAATAGTGTTTTAGGAAATGACTTTCTGGCCGAATGCACCAAACTTTGGGAAATTCATGCTAAAAAAATCAAAAATGCGACTCGAATCGTGAGCATCAGAATTGGCATTGTTTTGAGCGAAAAAGGTGGAGCTTTACCCAAACTTATTCAGCCAATTCGCTTTGGTTTTGGGGCGGCTTTGGGAAATGGTAAACAATTTATGTCATGGATTCACGTAGATGACCTTTGTGGAGTTTTCGTAAAAGCCATCGAAGATGAAAAAATGCAAGGGCCGTATAATGCCGTTGCACCGAATCCTGTTACAAACCAAGAAATGACAAACGTAGCTGCCGAAGTGCTGAAAAAGCCACTTTGGCTACCGAATGTTCCGAGTTTTGCGTTAAAATTAGTTTTCGGAGAAATGGGAATTGTCGTAACTGGTGGTAACTTTGTGCAGAACAAAAGGCTTTCGCAAGAAACCAATTTTCAGTATAAATTCACTAAAATCAAAGACGCTTTAAGCGATTTGTTGGGAAAATAGTCAACTGTCCACGGTTGGCAGTCAACAGAAAAACAACTCATAATTCAGAATCGCACGGGCGACCCCGTCAGCACTCATAACTCAAAAAATGGCTTCCATATTCTCAAAAATCATCGCAGGGGAAATTCCTTGCCATAAAATTGCCGAAAACGACCAATATTTTGCATTTTTGGATGTATTTCCTTGTGCAGTTGGACACGTTTTGGTTGTTCCTAAGCAAGAAATTGATTATTTATTCGACCTCAGCGATGAACTTTATGCGGGTCTGATGGCTTTTGCTAAACAAATTGAGCCTGCCATGCGTCAAGCCGTGCCTTGCAAGCGTGTGGGCGTGGCCGTTATTGGCTTAGAAGTACCCCACGCCCACGTTCATCTGATTCCGATGAACAGCATGAACGATATGAATTTCAATCACAAACTAAAACTTTCACAAGAAGAACTCGCCGAAACTGCTGCCAAAATTAGGAGTTTTCTAAACTAATATCATGGAAATTGTTTACGCCATCATCATTGCGATATTACCTTTGTTTTTATCGTTTAGAACCATTTTTTTGCTTCGTAAAAATCCGAAAGTATCTGATTTTATGAAAAGCATCATTATCGCTGTATTGTGTGGAATTATTTTGGTTTCAATCAGCGTAAGTGTACATCATTTTATGACCATCGAAACCGCTAAATCTAATATGAGCGTGGGCGTTTTGACGAGCGTACAAACGATTATGTCAGGCGTAGTGTTTTTGGTTTCGAGGGTTTTGAGTAGGGTTTAGTCTTATTAAATCTTCTTTGACACTTTTCAAAATTAATGTATATTTGTTTACTAAAACGAGCAAAATATGTCAACGCAAACCTTGATAATTGAAGCTGAAAACGATAAAATAAAAGCACTAAAAGCTTTTTTAACAGCGTTTGGCATAAATTATCGAACAGAAAAAAACGAACCAGCAGATACAACTGAATATTTGATGAGTAGTTCAAAAAACAAAAAAAGATTACTGGAATCTATTGAGCAATTAAATAATGGAAAAACCCAAACTCATAGCCTCATTGAAGCATGAATCTAATATGGACTCCTCATGCTTGGGAAGAATATATTTCTTGGCAAAACACTGACAAAAAAATCATTAAACGAATTAATGATTTGATAAAAGAGTGTTTACGAACGCCTTTTGAAGGAAAAGGAAAACCCGAACCACTGAAAGGTGATTTAAGTGGTTTTTGGTCAAGAAGAATAACGGACGAACACCGACTTGTTTATAAGGTTAGCAATACTGAAATAGCTATTGTTCAATGTAAATATCATTATTAATTTCACTTCAATTTCCCCTTCAAAACTTCAAACTCTTTCTTCAAAGAAGCATTTTTATAAAGAATCTGATACGCAAAATCGGTTATTGGCATTTCTACCGAATGTTGCTGCATCATTTCGTAAATACATTTTACGGCATAATAGCCTTCGGCAATCATATTCATTTCGAGTTGGGCAGCTTGTACGCTGTATCCTCGCCCAATCATATTGCCAAAAGTTCGATTTCGGCTAAATTGCGAATAAGCCGTTACCAGTAAATCGCCCAAATAGGCCGAAGCACTCAAATCTCGCTCCATTGGTGCGATTACGTCAACCACTCGTTTGATTTCCTGCATGGCATTTGAAACCATGACCGCTTGAAAATTATCTCCCCCACCCAATCCGTGCGTGATTCCGCAAGCGAGAGCCACGATGTTTTTCATTACTGCCGCATATTCTACGCCATAAATGTCGGTGAGAATAGAGGTTTTTACAAATCGGCAACGCATCAAATCGGCAAAATCAGTGGCCAGTTCGATATTTGGCGAAGCGATTGTAAGATATGATTGTTTTTCGAGAGCAACTTCTTCAGCATGACACGGGCCAGCAATAATTCCCATATTTTGGTGCGAAACTCCGTAGTTTTCTGCCAAATAATCGGTGATGAGTTGATTGCTTTCTGGAATCATTCCCTTAATAGCCGAAATGATTTTTTTATTGACTAAATTTTCTGCTGATATGGATTTAACGGCATCGCTTACAAAAGCCGCAGGAACGGCCAGAATTACCCATTCTGTGCCTCGAAGAGCTTCCTTGAGGTTGGTATAAGGTTTAACTTTAGAAGGGTGAATTTCTACGCTACTCAAATATTTGGGGTTATGGTGATGCTTTTTGATGTGTTCTACATCGCTGACGCTTCGCATCCACCATTTTATATGCACATTTCCTTTACTCAATATCTTTACGATTGCCGTAGCCCAGCTTCCTCCTCCAATTACTGTAATTTTCATTCTATTCCAACGATTATGAACAAGTTTGAAACTTGTTCTACTTTTTTCAACGCTAAGTAAATTAAAAGACTTGAATAAAAAAAGAGATACCTGCCCCCAAATAAGGAAGGCTTCGCTTAAAGCGAATATCGCCCAGCGAAGCCTTCCTTGAAAAAACTACTGACGGTCTATTCCTTTTTCTTGTCTTTATCGTCTTTTTTCTCTACTTTTTTCATCACGAGTTCACCATCTTTCAGTTTTTTAGAAACCGCAATAAATGGCCCCGAAACGATTTCTTCACCTTCTTTCAATCCACTAATTACCTCAATCGTTCCTGCGGCAGTATCTGTGATACCAGTTTTTACTTCACGAACCTTCACTTTGTCTTTATCGTGAATAAACACTACTTCCTTAGGTTTATCTTTCTTTGTCGGTTTTGGTTCTTGCGTGGTTTCTGCTGGTGCGTCATTATCTTTTTTGGCATCAGTGCTGGCAGCATCGTCAGCTCCACGAGTGGTTACGGCGGCAATTGGCACGCTCATCACTCCGATTTTCTTTTCAGTCACAATGTCAACTGTGGCAGTCATACCTGGTTTGAAAGGATATACTTTGCGGGCTTTGCGGTCAACTAATTCACGGTAAGATTCTGGTAAAATTCTGATTCTCACTTCAAATTCCGTTACGGCATCAGTTGAGGCCGCTAATGCACTTGTTCCCGAACCATTAGCAGTATTAGCAATTTCGGTTACAATTCCTCTGAATTTTTTATTAGTCATAGCATACGAATCTACATCAATGATAGCAGTATCGCCCAAACTTACACGCACGATATCGTTTTCGTTTACGTTGATTCTAACCTCCATATTATTCAAATTTGCAATGCGAAGTATCTCAGTACCAGCCATTTGTGAAGTTCCGACAACCCTTTCTCCCAATTCAACTGCCAATTTCGATACAATACCGCTCATTGGTGCATAGATACTTGTTTTACGTAAATTTTCAGAAGCATCTTTCAAGCCTGCTTCGGCACTTTTCACGTTAAATTTCGATGCCTCAACACTTGATTTAGCAGCTTCCAAATCTTGGCGAGCAACTTTCAAATTGGTTTCTGCAATTTCTAAATCAGATGCTGAAACAACTTTATCATCAAATAATCTTTTTTGGCGATTATATTCGGCTTGCGTTCTTGCCAAACGAGCTTCTGATTGAGCAATAGTTGACTTGGCCTGCTCGGCATTTGCTTTGGTTTGATTCACTACGGCTTCAGCACGTTGCGAAATCGAAATATAGTTTTCTGGCTGAATTTTCAACAAAAGCTGTCCTTTTTTTACAGAATCTCCTTCTTTTACGTACAAAGCAATGATTTCACCAGGAACGTCAGGCGTGATTTTCACCTCAACTTCGGGCTGAATTTTACCCGATGCCGAAACGGTTTCGGTAATATCGGATTTACCAACTTTTACAAATTCAACTTCGGTTGGTTTTTCTTTGCCAATCCAGCCTTGTGCTTTTGCAACCAATAAAAATATAACAAGTAGGGCAACAACGCCACCCAAAATCCACCAGAGTCTATTTGATTTTTTCATTGAGAAATTTTATTTAGTCCATAGTCGATGGACGATAGTAAAGAATTTACGATTTACGAATGACGATTTAAGATTGAGTCGCTTACAGTTTGCTAACAATACCAAGGCAACTTTTCATTCAAAACTCTATCATTCCTAACGGGCGGCGAACCGCTTCAATCATTAGAATTAAAACGAAAGCGGTTTATTTTGATAGAAATCTAAAATCTTGATTCGGAAAATATAATCGTATTTGGCTTGAATCTGATTGATTCTGGCACGGTCGAGGTTTGTTTTTGAAATGCTGTAATCTAAAGCATTCAATGAGCCAACATTAAACCTTGACTCCGCCGCACGGAAAGACTCTTCTAAAGCACTCACTTGCTTTCCAAGTGCCGAGAATCTTTTAGCTGAGTTTGTAAGGTTTACATAAGCTTGGTCAATATCTTGACGCAAACGTAAACGTACATTATCGGCCTGAATTTCGGTTTGTTTTTGATTGATTTGTGCGGTTGTCAAACGAAATTTGGTACTATATCCATTAAAAATCGGAACTCTGACGCTTAAACCTAAAGAAGCATTTCCATTCCCACCGAGTTGGCGGAAATAATTGATTTTCTCGCTCGTTACACTCGAAGTTGGCAAATAGCCAATAACTGGATAGCGTGTGCCTGCAACACTTACATAACCAGCTTCAGTTTCAATAATTTTTTGGGTAACGCTCACGTTTTCAGCCGCCGTCGAGTAAGATGAATTAAACCCTGCACTGGCGGTTACGACTGGCATTTTTAAACCTTTGGCAATATCAACCGATTTTTGCGAAGCTTTCACTCTCATATCTGCGGCCTGAACATCAGCCAAGAAACCTTGAGCGACTTCGTAAACCTGTGCCGAAGAATTCGGATAAGGCTGAATATTTGGATTCGGAACTTCGACTCTTACAACATCAATATCACGGTCAGCCGCAGAGTTCATCAGTTGTTTTAAAGTCAATTTCGCTGAAATAATGGCATTTTCGGCATTTACAACGCTTACTTCATCATTGGCCAATTGGGCTTTTATATCATATAAATTAGTTTCGGGCAATGAACCTGCATTCACCAATTTTTGTGTACGTTCGAGTTGGGTTTGTGTAACTTCCATTTGACGTTGGGCAACAGCCAATAAGTCCTGTTGTGAAAGCACATTCAGATAACCTACCACAATGTTAAGCGTGATTTGGTTTTTCATGGCTTGCAAATCAAGGCGAGATGCTTCTAAATTTAATTGGTTGAGAGCAATGCCATTGCGGGTTTGATAACCATCAAAAAGCGTTACGCCACTATTCAAACCAAAGCCATTTGAACCCACCGTATTCGTGATGATACCGTTGGTATAGGGATTGATATTTCGACCCGAAAAAAGGTTGAAGTTTGCCCCACCATTGAGCGTTGGGTATCTTGCCCATTTAGACTGTTCGAGGGTATTCATGCCCTGCTCTACTTGTAGATTATTTTGCTTGATTGAAAGGTTATTCTTCAATGCAAAATCAATGGCTTCTTGCAAAGATATTTTATCTCCAGTTGAGGCGGTTCGCTCTCCACTTCCCGACACAGCCGACGACTGTGCAAAAGCGATGGTGTTGGCAAGAAGAAAAGTTGAAAGTAAAATTTTAGCTAATTTCATACGAATGTTAGATTCTAAAGTCAAAGCTTTTCAGACCATTGACTACAATAGTATTTTTGACACAACAATTTTACGAAAGTTTCGTATATGCAGAGATAAGAATTGGATAAACGGTTTTATTGAAGTGTAGAGTTGCAAATACTAAGGAAGGCTTCGCTTTGGGCGAAGCCTTCCTTTTACTATTTCGATAATTCTTTAGCCCTATTTTCGGCCGCCAAAATACCTTTCGAGATTCCTTCTGGAATATTGTTTTCTTCAAAAGTGCGTAAAGCCGCTTCGGTTGTACCGCCTTTTGAAGCAACAGCTTTTATTAAATCATCAAGGCTTTGCTCGGCAGTGTTCATCAAATGATACGAGCCAAGCATGGTTTGTTTGACAAGTAAACTTGCCATTCCTTCGTCGAAGCCCATTTTCTTGCCAGCTTCAATCATGTGTTTTACGATGTAGTAAAAATAGGCTGGGCCGCTACCGCTCAAGGCCGTCACGGCATCAATCATGCTTTCGTCTTCCAAATAAACTGAGCGACCAGTTGCATTGATTAAATTTTCAACCTTGCGAAGTTTCGGAGCATCAACTTCGGGCGAAGCCGTGAAACCCGTAATACCCATACCCAGCATTGCGGGCGTATTTGGCATGGCACGCACCACTAATTTATGGTCGAGTACAGCCTGAATTTTCGACATCGGTACACCAGCCATAATTGATAAAACCACTTGCTGCGGCTGAATCACGGCACGGAGTTCGTCTTGCACCGAAGCAAAATCTTGGGGTTTCACCGAAAGTATAACTAACTCATAATCAGCAATTTGCGAGTTAATCACGCTTACAACCATGCCTTCTTTGGCAGTTCGCAGTGCTTCGCTACGCTCCTGACTTTTTTCGATAAGGAGTAAATTTTCTTTTTTTACTAAATCATACTGCAAAAACGAGCGAGCAAACGCCATACCCATATTTCCGCAGCCTACGATGGCAATTTTCATGATAAAAGGTCTTTTAACCCTAAAAAGAGGAGTGTTTTATTATAAAATAGAGCCTTTCAGGGAAAAAGCTCAATGAAAATACAAAAATAAGTTTTAGGTTTTAGAATTACCAAGTACCGAACTTATTTATCTGACTCATAAATGGTTAGCTCGTCACTCAGCAAATTTTGCCGAGACATTATTGTAATATTTTTAGGCAAAACTGGTGCTAAAATTCCCTTTTTGAGTTGTTTCTGACTTCTAAAAACCCTAATCTCATCAAAAAAATTGGCATCAATAAAGCTTTTTAGAAGTTGCGTTCCACCTTCGACAATTATAGAAGCCACCCCCTCTACCTCGTCTATTGAAGAAAAAATAAGCGTTTTTTGTGAACCATCAAAAATATTTAGACTTTGGGGCAAGCGGTTATTTTTATCAATCACAATCCGTACAGGATTTCGTCCAGTCCATTCTCTTACGTTTAATTGGGGATTGTCGTGCAGAGCCGTATTTGTTCCAACCATGATGGCATCTTCTTCGCTCCGCCATTTATGCGAAAGTTTGTGCGAAAGTGCATTACTAATCTTGATTTGTTCAAAATTTTCACCCGCAATAAAACCGTCAGCCGTTTCTGCCCATTTCAAAATAATGTAAGGTCTGTTTTTCTCAACTACCGTAAAAAAACGAGCATTTAATTGCCTACCTTTTTCTTCTAAAACCCCTGCAACAACCTCAACGCCCGCATCGAGCAATTTCTGAATGCCTTTTCCTGCAACCAACGAAAACGGGTCATGGTTGCAAATGACTACTTTTTTTAGGCGATGTTTTACCAGCAAATCGGCACACGGAGGCGTTTTTCCGAAATGTGAACACGGTTCGAGCGTAACGTAGGCGGTTGCTTCCGCAAGTAATGTTTTATCTTTTACCGAGTTTACGGCGTTTACTTCGGCGTGCCAATCGCCATATTTTTTGTGCCAGCCTTCACCGATAATCAAGTTATTATGCACAATTACGCAGCCCACCATCGGGTTTGGACTTACGTTCCCCCGACCGATTTCGGCCAGTTGTAAGGCACGGAGCATATATTTTTCGTCGAAATCCAATGCTTGAATTAGTGAATGAGTGAATTAATCTAATGTTGAATTAGCGAATGAGCGAATGAGTGAATATTTTTGCAATAAATGTGGTACGAATATTCTGTTCGCAATGAATCCACTTTGAATCAAATGCAAATTTATGCAATCAAGCAAACAATTATACGATAATTTATTACAACAAATTACGGCCTACGAAACACAAGAAGCAAAAGAAATTGTTTTTTGGTTGATGGAATTTTATTTGGACTTGAAAAAAATTGATATTATCAGCGATAAATCGTTTGAAAAAGCCATTGATTGGACAAACATCATCGAAAGATTAAACTCCAACGAACCAATCCAATACATTTTGGGCGAAACCGAATTTTATGGACGAAGATTTTTAGTAAACGACTCAGTACTAATTCCAAGGCCCGAAACCGAGGAGTTGGTAAAATACATTGTTGATAGTCAACAGTCAACAGCCAACAGTCAACAGTCAATACGGAAAGATAAAGATATACTCAAAACTCTACTCGACATTGGCACGGGAAGTGGCTGCATCGCAATTTCATTGGCTAAAGAATTGCTGAATTTTAAAGTTTTTGCTTACGATATTTCAGAAAAAGCCCTCGAAACTGCAAAAAAGAACGCCGAACTAAATAAAGCTGATGTAGTTTTCGAGAAAGTAGATATTCTTGATTATCAATTATCAAATATCCAACATCAAACATCCAACATCAAACATCAAACATCAAACATCGAACATCCAACATCGAACATCAAACATCAAACATCAAACACCCAACATCAAACATTCAACATTATCGTCAGCAACCCCCCTTACATAACAAAGCAAGAAATTGACCGAATGCAGAAAAATGTCTTAGATTTTGAGCCACATTTGGCACTTTTTGTAGAAGACTCCGAACCATTAATTTTCTACGAAGCAATCGCCAATTTTGCCGTTAATCATCTTACTGATAATGGCTTAGTAGCAGTCGAAATCAATGAGGCATGGGGCGAAGAAACAACCGAAGTTTTTAGAAAAAAAGGCTTTTCGGAAGTAGCAATTATTAAGGACATTCACCAAAAAGATAGGTTCGTAAGTGCCGTACTTCATAAAAAAGATACAGAATAATGGCAGCTTTTTGATGCTTTTTGCTAACTTCACGTTTTAAAAACTCGACAATTTTGAAAATTGTGCTACAAAATATATGGAAACTTCAAAAATCTTACATAAAAAAATAAGAGACGTTTTTGCTGAAACTGGAAAAGTGGTTATTGGTCAAGAAAAATTGATTAATCGCCTATTGATTGGACTTTTTACGGGCGGTCATATCCTGCTTGAAGGCGTTCCAGGTTTGGCTAAAACCAAGACTATCAATACTTTAGCTAAAGTTTTGGATTTAGGTTTCAATCGTATTCAGTTTACGCCCGATTTGCTTCCTGCCGACCTCGTTGGTACAATGATTTACAACCAAAAATCAGGCGATTTTGAAGTAAAAAAAGGGCCAATTTTTGCCAATTTGATTTTGGCCGATGAGGTAAATAGAGCTCCTGCAAAAGTACAATCGGCACTTTTGGAGTCAATGGCCGAAAAACAAGTAACTATTGGCGACGAAACGCATCAACTCGACCGCCCATTTATGGTAATGGCAACCCAAAACCCCGTTGAGCAGGAAGGGACTTACCCCCTACCCGAAGCTCAAGTTGACCGTTTTATGATGAAAGTTTTTGTTGATTATCTCAATAAAAACGATGAACTGGAAATGGTAAGAAAAATAGCTAATCTCAACGAAAACTACGTACCGAAACCGATTCTTGATAAAGAAGAAATTGCGGCAATCGGACAGGAAATCAACAGAATCACGATTTCGGAAATGCTCGAACGCTATATAATTGAGCTGGTTTTTGCTACTCGTCGCCCAGCCGAATATGGTCTGAAAGATGAAGCTCGCTATATACAATTTGGGGTTTCGCCACGTGCGGGCATTTCGCTCTACAACGCCGCTAAAGCCCTTGCTTATTTTGATGAACGTGATTACGTTTTACCCGAAGATATTAAGGCTCTTGTACACGATGTTTTCAACCATCGTATTATTCTCAACTACGAAGCCGAAGCCGACGGACTTACTACGCACGAAGTGATTGATAATATTTTGAAACGTGTGGCGATTGGGAGATAAAAAAGGTCTGTATCGCAGGTCTGACTTGTACTTTAAGGGTCAGACCTACGATACAGACCTTCATCCTACTCATAAATCACACTCAATAACTCCGCCACGCAAGCAGGTTTCTCTGAGCCTTCCAACTCAAAAACTGCATCAATAATAAGTTTCGCTCCGCTTGGTTGCATGTCTTCTACATCTTTCAAAGTTGCTTTCATACGCACACGGCTACCCACTGGCACGGGCGAGATAAAACGTACTTTGTTTGTGCCATAATTCAGTCCCATTTTGGCGGATTCTACCTTAAACATTTCGTACATGAATTTTGGAGAAAATGACAGCGATAAAAATCCATGAGCAATCGTCTTTCCGAATGGCGAAAGCTTGGCTTTTTCCTCATCAACATGAATCCATTGGTCATCGAGTGTAGCGGCGGCAAAAGCATTGATTTTATCTTGCGTAAGCGTCTGCCAATCTGATATACCAAGTGGATTACCAACGTGAGCTTTTAATGCCGCCAAATCTTTAAAAACCAGCATTTCATCTACCTTATTGGTCGAAGTCGCTGGTTTTATTTCTTGTTTAGGCGTTTCAGCAACTTCATAGTTTGGCATTTGCACATCATCTGACATCACAACTACTGCTTTTCCCACCACTTTTCTGTTCATCAAATCATTCAGCGAATCGGCGGCTTCTTCGAGCGAGTATAATTTATGAATATGCGGGCGTAAGCTACCTTTCATAAAATACCCTGCCAATTCTTGAATATTCTTAAAATTTTGAGCAGGTTCTTTTTCGGCAAATTGTCCCCAAAAAACACCAACAATCGCACAGCCTTTTAATAAGGCTAAATTCAGAGCAATTTTTGGAATTTCGCCCGCCGCAAAACCAACTACCAAATAACGCCCTTTCCAAGCAATCGAACGGAGAGCTGGTTCGGCATATTTATCGCCAACGGCATCATAAATTACATCAACGCCTTTGCCTTCGGTAATGCTTTTTATTTTTTCTCGTAAATCTTCATTTGTATAATTTATCGTAAAATTAGCCCCTTTTTCTTGACAAATAGCCAGTTTTTCATCGCTTGAAGCGGCTGCAATTACGGTCGCACCCATCAATTTTCCCAATTCGACTGCCGCCAAACCTACGCCACCTGCCGCACCGAGTACCAATAAAGTTTCTCCTGCTTTTAATTCGGCACGGTCTTTCAGAGCGTGGTAAGATGTGCCGTAATTATACATCACCGAGGCGGCTGTTACGAAATCCATTTTGGGCAACATCGGAAATACCCTACGAGCATCAACCAGCACTTCTTCGGCCATTCCGCCCCAACCTGTCATGGCAAAAACTTTGTCACCTATTTTTAGGTGTTTTACGCCCTCTCCTACTTCTTTTATTATTCCCGAAACTTCACCCCCAGGCGAAAAAGGTAAAACGGGCTTAAACTGATATAAGTTTCTGATGATTAAGGTATCTGGAAAATTGACGCTACACGCCTTGATGCTTATAACGACTTTACCTGCTTCGGCTTTCAGAGCGGGCAAATCCTCTAAAACGAGGGTATCGGGCATACCAAATTCTTTACAAAGAAGAGCTTTCATTATGGTTTTGGTTTTATTGAATAGTCTTTTATTACTCGGAAATATAAAAATATTGTCGTAAATATTGGCACGCTGAAAAAAACGGATTCCTTCGGAAACGCTGATTATTGCTGATTTTTTTCAAAGAGTAGCTTTCTATCTTATGTTTACGAAATAGCTTTTTAACTAACATTTAATTTCAAACTAAGCTCTATGGACTGCCGACAATTAACTGTGGGCTTTAATATTGAGACAAAAAACGTAAATATCACACTCATTTTTTACTTTTTTTAGCCATTTATTTCTTAGGTTTTCAAAAAAAAGTATCTTTGCCCCTACTTTCCTGTAAATTCTACCATTCTATGCTTTATTATTTATTTACCTACCTTGACAAAGCCTTCGATTTCCCAGGAGCGGGTGTGTTTCAGTACATTACTTTTCGTGCGATGGGGGCTATCGTTTTCTCTCTACTAATTGCCTCAATCTTTGGAAAACGTATCATTCTTTTACTGCAAAACCTACAAATCGGAGAATCTATCCGTGACCTTGGTTTACAGGGACAAATGCAAAAAAGAGGAACTCCAACGATGGGTGGTTTCATTATTTTGGCATCTTTGATGATTCCCGTACTACTTTTTGCCAAACTCGACAACGTTTATATTGTCTTGTTGATAATCGCTACTATTTGGACTTGCGGTATCGGCTTTGCCGATGATTATATCAAGGTTTTTAAGAAAGATAAAGAAGGCTTAAAAGGCCGATTCAAAATTATCGGTCAAGTCGGTTTGGGTTTAATTGTGGGTTTGACGCTCTACTTTAATGAAAACGTAAAAATCAGAGTTTACGAAAAAGGCAAAATTACGAGTTCAATCGGTGAAATTCAGAAATACACAGACGTTCAGTCGTTAACTACAACAGTGCCATTTTTCAAGAACAACGAGATTGACTATCAGATGTTTGGCAGTTTTTTGCCAGAAAGTTTGGCTTGGTTGCCTTATGTTTTAGTCGTAATTTTCATCATTACGGCTGTTTCAAACGGAGCAAATATCACCGATGGAATTGATGGTTTAGCGGCAGGAACTTCGGCAATTATTGGTATCACTTTGGCGGTTTTTGCTTATTTATCGGGCAATAAAGTTTTTTCACAATACCTCAATATTATGATGATTCCAAACTCAGGCGAGGTCGTGATTTTCTGTGCTGCCTTTGTCGGGGCTTGTATTGGATTCTTGTGGTATAATGCTTATCCAGCCCAAGTTTTCATGGGCGATACGGGCAGTTTGATGCTCGGAAGCATCATTGCAGTATTGGCTTTAGCACTCAGAAAAGAGTTATTAATACCCGTCATGTGCGGCATTTTCTTAATCGAAAACCTTTCGGTGATTTTGCAGGTGAGTTATTTTAAATACCAACGTCGCCGTCGAGGTTTAGAGTTTGCCCAGCAAAATCGTTTATTTTTGATGTCGCCTCTACACCATCATTACCAGAAAAAAGGCTACCACGAAGCAAAAATCGTTACTCGCTTCTGGATTATCGGAATCGTGTTGGCGGTGGCTTGTTTGGTAACTTTGAAATTGAGATAATTTTAAATAATCCATGACAGTCCATAGTATTATTCAAAGATAATTCCGTTGACATTACATTGATTAAATACACTTAAAACTTCTTCTATGATTTTTACATCGAAGAAGTTTTTTGCTTTAACCTTTTACTCATAAGTAAGTTCTTAAAATGACACAGTTCGGCCGTTGCGATTAGATTAACAATATTGTTATTTTTGAACATTAATCATTCAATATCAATCATTGATAATTGTGCAATAGCACTTACTACATTTTATTCTTATCTTTGAAAAGCAGATTTTCAGCCAAAACTTTCATGCAATGATTCATCATAAAACTTTCTTCAAAATAACCTTATTCGTTACCATTGCCTCGGCATCATATAGCTGTTTAATTCCTGAGAAAAAACGAGTTGTTCAGATAGACACAACCAAAACTGGCTCAGGCATTGATAGCGTTTTGTCCGTACAATTGGGTGCAGATGAATACGGCATGAAAAACTACGTAATGGCTTTGCTGAAACGAGGTCCACGCCGTTGGATGATTGATTCGGTAATGGCTTCAAACCTCCAAAAAGCCCATATAGCAAATATCGGTCGTCTGGCAGATGAAGGTAAATTGGTAGTAGCAGGGCCATTTACTGATACTACTGATTTGAAAGGAATTTATGTTTTTGATGTAAAAACGATTGAAGAAGCACAAAAACTTTGCGAAACTGACCCTGCAATCAAAGCTGGCTCATTGATGATGGAGCTACACCCGTGGTATGGTTCGGCGGCGATGTTGCAAATTCCTGCTATTCACAACAAAATTGCTAAAAAGCAGCCTTAATCTATTTGCAAATTTGAGTGTAGAACAATTTTGTAAATTGTTCAATGCACACGGAACAATTCACAAAATTGTTCTACAACTCTGACTCTGAAATTGTTAATAAGCATCAACTCTTTACTTCCGAATAAACAAAAAGCCCCGTTTGAATAAACAAACGGGGCTTTTTTTATAAAGAATTGGTTTTCCGAGGCATTGGACTGCCGAAACATCGGACTGTCGAAACATCGGATTACCGAAGAAT
>JBKBSS010000238.1:0-5227 GCA_046291385.1 Emticicia sp.
GTATATACTTTACAGGCCGACAATACATTAAGGATTGACTATCAAGCTACTACCGATAAAGCTACGGTTTTGAACGTAACGAATCATTCATATTTTAATTTAAGCGGAGCGACCGATGTGCTTGACCACGAAGTAATTTTGCACGCCGATAAATTTTTGCCAGTTGATGCGACTGTAATTCCAACGGGTGAGCTACGCCCAGTTGCTGGAACTCCATTTGATTTTACTGAAAAACACACAATCGGTGAGCGAATCAATGATACTTCGTATGAGCAAATTGTGTTGGGAAGTGGCTACGACCATTGTTATGTTTTGACTGATACAAGTTCAGATTTACGATTGGCTGCCGAAGTTTATGAGCCGCAAACTGGGCGAGTGATGGAGGTTTTCACGACCGAGCCAGGAATGCAGTTTTATTCGGCCAATCATCTGAAAGGTGATATTATTGGCAAAGGCGGAGTGACTTACGGCCGTCGTTCGGCATTTTGTGTTGAAACCCAACATTTTCCAGATTCGCCCAATCAGCCGCATTTCCCGACAACGGTTTTAAGGCCTGACGAGGTTTATCAATCTACTACTTCGTATAAATTTTCGGCGAAATAATAAAGTTTTATCTGAATTGAAGCCTTCACTTGGTAACGTTCGTTTTAAATAAATGTTGCCAAGTGAAGACTCAGTTGGAAAATGATTAGTAATCAATTCTTCAACCGCTTCAACTTCTCTAAATTCAAAATCGTAATTTTTCCCGATTCGATTTCGATGAGTTTTTCATCTTTAAAATCAGAAAGGGTTCTGATGGCTGTTTCGAGTGAAGTTCCTGCAACGTTTGAAAGGTCTTCACGGCTGATTTTCATGTTGTTGCTGGCTGTTCCTTCTTTCACTAAATGGCTATGAAATTTCAGTAAAGCTTCCGAAATGCGTTTTCTTACCGAGTTATAAGCCAGTTTTAGCAGTTGTTCTTCGTTGATTTTTACATTATTCGATAGTAGCTGAATAAACTTCTGTGCAACGTGTCGGTTTTTGTGAACGAGGGTATAAAAATCATTTTTTGGAATCAGGCAAATCTCACAATCTTCCATTGCTGCCGCCGACTCAGTGAAGTTATTTTCTTGTAGTAAATCTACATAACCCAGATAATCATTTTTATCGTAAATATTGATAATCAATTCTTTACCATCATCGTTGGTCTTGAAAGTCTTGATTTTTCCTTTGATAACACAGAATAAATAAAGCGGATAATCGCCTTCACGGTAAATCTCACTTTTCTTTTTGTAACTTCTTACCTCACGACTTTCGAGCAATTTTTTGAGTTCTTGGTCGCCACCAGCATCGCTGATGAGTTCATCAAGTCCGCCTAAATCTTGCGTGTAGGTTTTTTGCAAAAGCTCTACTTTTTTCAACCTACTTTCAATGGCATTCAGTAATTCTACATCGTCAAAAGGTTTTGTTATGTAGTCATCGGCACCCATTTCCATACCTTTTCTAAAATCCGAACGGTCGGCTTTGGCGGTCAGAAATATAAACGGAACATTGGCCGTATCGGGGGTTTTCGATAGTAAATGCAACACACTATAACCGTCCATGATTGGCATCATGATGTCGCAGATAATCAAATCTGGTTTTTCGGCGTGGGCTTTTTCTACGCCTACACGGCCATTTTCGGCGGTTATTACTTGATAATCAGCCAGTTCGAGAATCTCGGCTGTATTTTCTCTGATTTCAGTATTATCTTCAATGAGTAATATTTTTTTCATGTGGTTCTAAAAATTTCGAGGAAGGTTAATAAAAAATGTTGTGCCTTCGTTTTCTATGCTTTTAAATTTAATTGTGCCTTTTAGTAAACTTACATAATGAGCCACAATGCTCAAACCAAGCCCCGTACCTTGAATTTCGCCCGCATTGCTCGACCTAAAAAAACGTTCAAATAAATGCTTTTGGTCAGCTTCGGGAATCCCGATGCCTTGGTCGGAAACGCTTAGCTTAATTTCATTTTCGGTCAGACTGGCACTGATGGCAATAATTTTGTTTTCGGGCGAAAACTTAATGGCGTTTGATACTAAATTAATAACAATATTTCGGATAAGCGTTTTATCAAGATTTACCAAACACTTGCCACTATCGGCACAAGATAGAATAATTTTTTGCCCAGCTTTAGTAATTCCTTGCAGTTCTTGTATCAGGTTTTCAGTTAAATCGTGAAGGTTAAAGGCTTCGATATTGAGCATGACTTTGCCTTCTTCGAGCTTATTTAATGATAAGAAATCATTCAGAATATCAGTCAGGTTTCGCACCGAAGATTTAATTCGGCCGATGTGCTTCATACGTTTTTCTTCTTCTTGTAGAGTAGAATATTTTTCAACCAACGAAAGTGAAGACAAAACCGTAGCCAATGGCGTGCGAAATTCGTGCGAAGCAATCGAAATAAATCTTGATTTCATCGAGTTTACTTCACGTTCACGTTTGAGCGAATTATCGAGTTCGTCTTTGGTTTGTTCGAGTTTCTGAATCGCTTCTTTCAAAATCATTGTGCGTTCTTCAACCTCTTTTTCGAGTTCGGCTTTGTAGGCAATTAGCTGATTTTCAGCCTTTTTTCTAACAGTAATGTCGATAATGAATGCAATAACAAAACTTCCTTGACTATTGCTATATGGGCTTAAACTGACTTCAACTGGAAATTCTGAATTATCTTTTCTTTTGGCAAATAAATCAAAATTTGCTCCCATTGAGCGAGCGTGCGGGCATTCCGAAAATTGTTGTCGGTGTTTTATGTGCCTTTCAGTCAGGCGGCTGGGTATTAAAATTTCAATTGTCTGACCTATAAACTCATCTGCGGAGTAGCCAAACATTATTTCGGTGCTGGGGTTTACTCGTATAATTTTCCCTTGATTATCCGTAATAAGTATGGCTTCAGTGGCAAATTGAAAGATGGCTTCTACCTGATTTAGCATGTCGTGTTCAGCAGTTGAAGTATTAGTTACAATCATCGGGCAAGTTAGGATAATAGTGAGGCACGAAAATATGATTTTCGTCAGTATTTACAAAAAATATTTGTACTTAAAGATAAAGATTTCTCTTCGCAAGTTTATCGTTTTGTCAATATCATATTTGGTTATGACTAAAGTCATAATTATTGAGACATAAAACGCCAAAATTTGTATCATAGAAATATAGCATAATTATTCAAAAAACAGACTTCTTTATGAAAACCATCGTATTTGCAACTGATTTTTCAAGAGGTTCGAGAATGGCTGCCCAAACGGCCGCTCAAACGGCAATCAAAACTGGAGCAAAGCTTATTCTTTTTCATGCGTATCGCTACTTGATGCCGCTTGATTCGGAAATGAGTGCGTTGGCAGTTTCGGCTCAAGACTTAGAAAAACACGGTCTTTTGTTACTCAAACGGCTGAAAAATAGCTTAGTAAAGAAATTTTCTCCAGTTTTAGAAATTGAGGTTTTGATTAGGGAAGGTTTAGTTATTGATGCTTTGACCGATGCTTTGGAAGAAACTAAAGCCGATTTATTGGTGATGGGAAGCGTGGGCGACTCGCCACTTGGAAGTCGATATTTTGGTAGTTTGGCTACTTCGATGATTCACCATACCAAAGTTCCGATGCTGATAGTGCCGCCACAAACAAAATATTCGGCATTTCAGAATGCAGTTTTGGGGCTTGATTTTAGGTATGATATTGATGCTGAAGTTTTGAGCAAAACCGTCAGTATTCTCCGAGACTTTGATGCCGTTGTGAATCTTTACACAATTACCGAAGATTCTGATTTTGCCAAAGATAGTGCCTTGAAAATCAGAGAGTTATTGAAAAATGTACCGCATACTTATACGATTGCTGAGGGAGGAGAATTCTCGAAAGCTGTTTTAGATTTTTCTAAATCGAACCATGCTGATTTAATAATTACGTTTCCGAGAAAACACAATATTTTCGAGCGATTCTTTACCGATACAAGCACCGAACGATTGGCAAATAACGATAATATTCCAATTCTGACGGTTGTTTGATAAAATGAGTCGATAGATTATTCGATAATTTCAAAAAGACACAACAGACTAATAATAAGGCATTTAATCTTATGGAGCGACCTTGTTGCTAATCGTCGTTCGTTACTCGAATAATTCGTAATTGCGGCTTAGTTTCCCAGCTATCAATCTCTAATAATGGAAAAAATGATACTTTTTGTAAAACCAGATATAAAAGCAACTGATTTGATTAGGCAGTTCAACGAAATTTACTCATTTCTTCGCCTCGAAATTTATTATCGTGGCGAAGAAATGGGCAATGCCTATCACAATTGTAAGTTGAGCGATATTATGCACAAAAAAGCTGCCGAAAGCTTTGCGATTTTGCCCGAAATGAAAGTTTCGGAGGTAGAAAAACTGTTTTGGGAAAACATGGGGATACAAATCTCAATATTTAGGAAGTCGGGTAAAACTTGGCTCGAATCGTCGTTTACCAATTATTGGTCGCTCGAACGACAAAATACGCTGGGAAAAGGTATGAATGATTTCATGAAAAGTGAACCACAAAAAGTATTTCAATGAATATGATAGCAGAGGTTGATGAAAAACTCGTGTGTTATCATTGCGGCGACGAATGCCCCGATGATTCGATAGCCATCGAAGATAAACACTTTTGTTGTCATGGCTGTCAGACCGTGTTTGAGATTTTACAAGATAATAATCTTTGTGCGTACTACGACCTCAACGATAACGCAGGAATTAGCCTAAAAGCCAAAAACTTTGAAGGTAAATATAGCTATCTTGATGAAAGAGATATTGTGGCTCAACTGCTTGATTATCAATCGGATGAGTTGAGTAAAGTTACGTTTTTTGTGCCAGCCGTGCATTGTAGTTCGTGCGTTTGGTTGCTCGAAAATTTCAATAAAATCAAAAAAGGAGTATTTTCTTCACGACTTAATTTTATCAAGAAAGAACTTTCGTTGAGTTATAATCCTGTTGAGGTTAGTCTGAAAGAAATTGTTGAACTATTGGCTACTTTGGGTTACGAACCATTGCTCAATTTGGAAAGTACTGACAAGCCTCAACAAAAAAATACAACGCAACGTAACTTGATTTTGAAAATCGGTGTGGTTGGTTTTTGTATGGGAAACATCATGATGATGAGTTTTCCAGAATACTTCCATCTCGACCTGCAAAATAGCATTGACGCCACCTACAAAAAGTTTTTCTTGTACTTCAATTTTATGCTTTCGTTGC
>JBKBSS010000239.1:0-5200 GCA_046291385.1 Emticicia sp.
TTATGGCAAAAGTTCCATTTAACGCAGATGAAAATAAACCCAATATCAAAGAACGCCTAAAAGCACTCGGTAATTTGCCCGCTTTTTTGCGAGAAGTTTACCTAACGTCACCCGCTTTGACAATCAGCAATATCTTTCTGCGTTTGCTGCGTTCGGCTATTCCGATTTCTATTTTATACGTTGGCAAACTCATCATTGACGAGGTTTTGGTGCTAAGTGCCAGTAAATCCGAAAACCTAAATTATATCTATTTATTGATTGCTGCTGAGTTTAGTTTAATGATTGTCAGCGATTTGCTTTCTCGTGCTATTGCCTTGACTGATAGCCTTTTAGGTGATTTGTTTGCGAACATAACTTCGATAAAATTAATGAAACACGCCGTTTCGCTTGATTTAGCTCAGTTTGAAAATGCCACTTTTTATGATAAACTCGAACGTGCCAGACAGCAAACCAACGGTCGAACGGCCTTACTTTCGCAGATTTTAGCACAAGGGCAAGATGTAATTACGATGGGACTTTTGCTCGTCGGACTCGTCACTTTTAATCCGTGGTTGATTGTCTTGCTTTTGGTTTCGGTCATTCCTTCGTTTATCGGCGAATGGCATTTCAATGCCAAAAGTTATTCGCTGCAAAGAGGCTGGACTCCGCAACGCCGTGAGTTAGATTATTATCGTTTCATTGGTGCGAGCGATGAAACCGCCAAAGAAGTTAAACTTTTCGGACTTTCGGATTTTATCATTGAGCGATTCAGCCATTTATCTGACCGATATTTCAAGGAAAACAAAAAACTGGCTATTGAAAGAGCATCTTGGGGCAGTTTGTTGGTTGCAATCGGTACTTTGGGCTATTTTGGTGCTTATACTTTGATAGTAATTGATACCGTAAAAGGAGTCGTAACGATTGGCAGTTTGACATTTTTGGCGGGTTCGTTTCGTCAATTGAAATCTTTGCTGGAAGGAATTCTTGGGCGATTTACGAGTATTTCGCAAGGAGCATTATATCTCAACGATTTGTTTGAATTTTATGAAATCGAACCACAAATTATTTCACCAACGCAACCTAAATCTTTTCCAAATCCAATTAAAGAAGGTTTTCGCTTTGAAAATGTTGGTTTTAAATATCCAAATTCTGATAAATGGGCAAATAGAAATCTAAATTTTGATTTAAAAGTAGGAGAGAAGCTGGCTTTGGTTGGAGAAAATGGTTCAGGAAAAACAACTTTGGTAAAACTTCTCGCAAGATTATATGACCCCGATGAAGGCCGAATTTTATTGGATGGTGTTGATTTGAAGGATTATAATTTGGTAGAATTGCGTGAACATATTGGCGTAATTTTCCAAGATTTTCAGAAGTTCAATTTCATAGCAGGCGATAATATTGCAGTCGGTGATATTGCTTCTCGTGAAATATTAAGTGAACTCGAAAGAGCTGCCGAACAAAGTTTAGCCGATACTGTTATTGAAAAATTACCTCTGAAATATGAGCAACCTTTGGGAAGAAGATTTGCCAAAGGAATAGAACTTTCGGGCGGAGAATGGCAAAAAGTAGCTTTGGCGAGAGCCTACCTGCGAGAAGCCGACGTACTGATTTTGGACGAACCAACCGCCGCCCTCGATGCCCGTGCCGAATACGAAGTTTTTCGACGTTTCGCCGAACTTACCAAAGGAAAAACGGCTATTCTGATTTCGCACAGATTTTCAACAGTTAGAATGGCAGATAGAATTTTAGTGCTTGATAAAGGAAATCTGCTCGAAATCGGTACGCACGAAGAACTTTTGGTAGAAAATGGTCGATACGCAGAGTTATTTTATTTACAGGCGGAAGGCTATAAGTAAAACAATTTTGCAAATTGTGCCATTGAGTGAAGGCACAATTTGTAAAATTGTCTTACCGCTCCCAAATTGCCAAAGCGAGCCTTAGTTTTCCATAATCATAAACTCCTTCGAGGGCTTCAAACAAAGGTTTTAGTGCATCACCTTTTTGAACATTTAGCTTCATTGCTTCGGCAATAATCTGATTGTATTCGTAGGTTGCAATGTATTGTTTGAGGTCAATGTTTTGGCCATCTTGTTTGAGTTTCACCAAATGACTAATAATCGTAACTGGATTTAGTACTCGTTTGGCAGCCATTTCATCAATCGAAAGTCCAGCTTTATACATGTCAAAGGTTTCCAAAAATGTCATGCCTTTTTCTTGTTTGGCTCGCCCAATGCCAGGGTTTTGACCAGTAAATGATAGAATTTCGCTGATAAATTCTTCACCATATTGTCTGAATTTTTGCTCGCCAACGCCCGAAACTGACATCATCTGAAAACGATTGATTGGACGTTTCTGTGCCATATCCGAAAGCGTAGCATCGGAGAAAACTACAAATGGCGGTACACTTTGTTCGTCGGCAATTTTCTTGCGTAAGAGTCTGAGTTTTTCAAACAAAGCATCTTTTATTACTTCTTTCTTAGTTTTTTCTTTCGGAGCGGCTTCTTCTTGCCTTGCTTTCTTAATATCGTAAGCCTCAAATCTCACTAAATTTACTTTTCTTTCAGCCTTCAAAACTTGTCTTGAAACAGCATTTAGTTTCAATGAATGGCGTTCGTCGTAAGCAATATCAAGCACGCCCGAATTGAGCATTTGCGTAATATAATCGGCCCATTCTTCATATTTTAGCTCTTTTCCTACGCCAAATGTTTTTAGATTTTGATAACCTCGGTCAAAAATTGCCCTATTCTGCGAGCCTCTCAAAATATCAATTACCATACCCATTGCCGCTTTTTCTTCGGTTCGAGAAATGGCCGATAATGCTTTTTGGGCAAAAATAGTCGCATCAAATTTTTGTGGAGGATTCTGACAAACATCACAATTGCCGCAATCGTTTTGGGCTTCTTCATTAAAATAACTCAACAAAATTCGTCTTCTACAAATCTCTGATTCTGCATATTGTTTCATGCGGTCGAGTTTGGCAAACTGCACTTCTTTCATCGCATCGGGCAATTCTGAGTTTTGAATCATCTCTTTGCGAGTCATAATATCAGCAAAACTATAAAAAAGTAGCGTGTCCGATTTCATACCGTCACGCCCAGCACGACCAATCTCTTGATAATAACTTTCAACGTTTGATGGCAAACTATAATGAATCACAAATCGGACATTCGATTTATCAATGCCCATTCCGAAGGCAATCGTTGCTACCATTACCTGAACTTCGTCTTTTATGAAAGCATCTTGCACTTCCGACCGAGTTTTTGAATCAATTCCTGCGTGGTAGTGCATCGCTCTGATGCCCACTTTGCGTAAACCTTCGGCAACATCTTCCGTGTTTTTTCTGCTCAAACAATAAACAATTCCCGACTGATTGGGTCTTTTACCAATAAATTCCTGCATAATTTTTAATCTGTTTCGCCCACCCAAAACATTCAGACTTAAATTTGGTCGGTCAAAAGAAGAAATAAAAACTTGTGCGTCTGGCACACCGAGTTGAGTCAAAATGTCTTTTCTTGTTACACGGTCGGCAGTTGCAGTGAGAGCAACCACAGGCACATCAGGAAAAGTTTCTTTCAGAATGTTTAGTTTGGTATATTCGGGCCTAAAATCATGGCCCCAAGTCGAAACGCAGTGCGATTCATCAATTGCTAATTGGTTGACCGAAAGGGTTTTAATGAAATTCAAATAGTTATTATGAAAAAGCTTTTCTGGTGAAATGTAGAGAAGTTTTAGTTCTCCATTTTTACATTGTTCTTCAATCGTTCGTTGCTCTATTGAGTTCAACGAACTATTCAAAAATGCCGAAGGCACACCGTTGGCTTTCAGCGACTGCACTTGGTCTTGCATGAGGGCAATCAAAGGCGAAATCACCAACGTGATGCCTTCCATCACCAAAGCAGGTACTTGAAAACAGATTGATTTTCCCCCGCCCGTAGGCATCAGCACCATGCAATCTTTTTTTGCCAGAATTGTATCAATAATCTCAGCTTGTAGTGGACGGAATTTATCGTAACCGAAATATTTTTTTAAGACTTGCTCTTTAGTCATTGTATTCAGAAAAAGTAATTTGAGCAAAATTATGAGTAAAAGATGAATCTAAATTGAAAATCATCTATTTTTACTGAAATTATTTTCAACAAACCAACCATTATTCATGAAAAAAACGCTGTTTTTATCATTACTTTTTTCCTCAAGTCTGTTCGCACAAGACAAATCTACCGAATTTGCTGCCACAATTTCTGCACAAGATTTAAGAAAACACCTTACTTATGTTGCTTCCGATAGCCTCGAAGGGCGTGATACAGGCTCAGAAGGTCAGCGAAAAGCGGCGGCTTACATTGCGAAACATTTTGCTGATTTAGGTTTGCAAGCAATCGCACCGCAAAAAGATGGCAGTAAGGGTTATTATCAAAAGTTTGACTTGTACCAAAAAGGCTGGAAAGATGCTTATATAAAGATAGGTAATAAAAAGAAAGAATTTTTCAAAGATTACTATCCAAACGGACTAATGAGTATTCCCGAAGAACAATCAATGTCGGTGGTTTTCGTAGGTTATGGAATTGAACAGGAAAATTATAGCGATTATAAAGATATTAATGTAGAAGGCAAAGCCGTGGTTTTCTTTGATGCTGAACCAAAGGATAAAGATGGTAAATATTTGTTTACTAAAGCAGACGAAAAATCTGATTGGGTAGAGAGAGCGGGTCTTCAAAAGAAAATCAATATTGCTTTAAATCATGGTGCAAAAATGTTTTTTGTGATTTCGGCTACCGATGCTCAGAAATTTACTTCATTGGCCGCCGAACGTAAAGCCGTTTTGTCGAGATTTAATCAATTAAGTTTTAATGCTTCGTCTTCGGCCGAAAAAGCAACTTCAAATCCAACTTTTTTCGTTTCACAAGAAATGGCTGCCGAAATGCTTGATGTGAAGTCAAGCAAACTTACTAAAGTTGTTGAAGAAATCAGTGCTAAGAAAGAAAGTTCAGCAAGTAAAATAAAACCTTCAACAGTTTCGGTAAAAGCTGAGAGGGGAGAAGTGCCAGTTGAAACGGCCAATATTTTAGGATTTTTGGAAGGAACTGATAAAAAAGATGAAGTTGTATTGATTACAGCTCACTACGACCACGTAGGAATCCAAAACGGACAAATTCACAACGGAGCCGATGATGATGGTTCGGGTACGTGTGCTGTACTCGAAATTGCCGAAGCATTTGCTAAAGCC
>JBKBSS010000240.1:0-5178 GCA_046291385.1 Emticicia sp.
TAAAACAAAGCGTTCCTTCTGAACCTGCGATTAGTTTGGCGAGGTTAATTTGCTCAACATCAAGCAACGCATCTAACGCATAACCTGTATTTCGACGCTTTACGTTGGCTTTCGGAAAACCCTCTTTTATAGCTTTCTGGTTTTCGGGATTATTTAGTAAATCTTGTAGGTTTTTGTAGATTTTGCCTTCGAGTGTTTGTAAAGAAGCTTTTTCTTTTATTTTTTCGAGACTTAAATCGCCGAAAATAACTTCGCTTCCATCGGCTAAAAAAGCCTTTACTTCCAGCAAATTATCACGGGTTGCTCCCCAAATAATTGAATGAAGTCCGCATGAATTATTGCCAATCATGCCACCAATCATGGCTCGGCTCGAAGTTGAAGTTTCGGGGCCAAACATCAGACCGTAAGGTTTCAGATAGGCATTCAAATCATCACGAATAACGCCTGACTGCACTCGCACCCATTTTTCAGCTTGATTTACTTCAAGGATATTGGTAAAGTTTTTTGAAATATCCACAACGATTCCACTCCCAACCACTTGACCAGCCAAAGATGTTCCAGCCGCACGAGGGATGAGCGTAACCCCCAACCCCTGAAAGGGGGCTTTATTTGCCCATTCTATCAGTTTTTTTATATCTCCAAGCGTTTTCGGAATCGCTACGGCCAGCGGTTCTTCTTGATAAACCGAGGCATCGGTCGAATAGACTTTCTTTAGGGCTTTGTCGGTAGTGGTATTTTTGAAGTAAAGTTCGCCTTCAAATTCGTCATGCAACGCTTCAAACATATTATCAGTATTTTTTACCCCAAAATTGGGGAAGAAAAAGTAGATTTGCTATGAATTGGGAGAGAAAAACATATTTTTCAGAAATTCAAACAAATGCACAAAGAAACATTGGCGTTTGTACGATTATGTAAAATCGAGATTTTATTTTATGCAATATCAAGACATAAAATCCTATGCCATGTTTGGTCGTAAACAAGGTGTTTTTAATAATAAATTTTACCAAACCTTGCAATTTCAATAAATGATGGTTTAATTTCGTGTTCATACAAAAAACAAAAACTTATGCTGTCAAAAACCTTCGGGGCTGCTGTTTATGGTGTTGATGCTGCACTAATTACGGTTGAAGTTAGTGTGGTGCAAGGCACAGGAATGGCAATTGTAGGCTTGCCCGATGGGGCGGTTAAAGAAAGCCAACAAAGAGTAGATGCCGCCTTGAAAAACTGCAATTATCAAATTTCTCGTCAAAAAACTGTCATCAATCTTGCTCCTGCCGATATTCGTAAAGAAGGTTCGGCTTACGATTTGCCAATGGCTCTGGGGCTTTTAGCAGTTTCAGGACAAATCAGAACTACCAAAAGTTTAGAAGAATACGTCATTTTGGGCGAATTGGCTTTAGACGGTACGCTTCGCCCAATCAAAGGAGTTTTGCCGATTGCCATCGAAGCCCGTCGAAATAAACTCAAAGGTTTTATTCTTCCTGCCGAAAACGCAATGGAAGCCTCGATTGTTAATTCCTTAGATATTATTCCAGTAAATACGCTTACCGAAGCCATTGAGTTTCTGACAGGTGCGAAAGAAATTGAACCGTTAGTGACCGATACAAGAGATATATTCTTCAATTCAGTCGGCGAATATGATGCAGATTTTTCGCACGTACAAGGGCAAGAAAACATCAAGCGAGCCATGGAAATTGCCGCCGCTGGCGGACACAATGTAATTATGATTGGCCCCCCAGGTGCAGGGAAAACCATGTTGGCGAAACGTTTGCCGTCTATTTTGCCACCACTCACGCTTCATGAAGCCCTCGAAACCACAAAAATTCACTCAGTTGCAGGAAAATTGGGCGTAAAAGCCTCATTAGTTGCTCGCCGACCGTTTCGTTCGCCACATCATACGATTTCGGATGCCGCTTTGGTTGGTGGCGGAAGTTTCCCTCAACCTGGTGAAATTTCTTTGGCTCATAATGGCGTTTTATTTTTGGATGAATTACCCGAATTTAAACGAACGGTTTTGGAGGTCATGCGTCAGCCACTCGAAGAACGAAAAGTGGTTATTTCTCGCACCAAACAAGCCGTTGAGTTTCCATCAAATTTTATGTTGGTGGCAAGTATGAATCCTTGTCCGTGTGGATATTACAATCATCCCGAAAAACCATGTTCTTGTCCACCTGGCACGGTTGGGAAATATCTCAATAAAATTTCGGGGCCACTTCTCGATAGAATTGATTTGCACGTAGAAGTTACGCCCGTAAGTTTCGACCAAATTGCCTCAACTCGAAAAAATGAATCTTCTGCCGAAATTCGAGAGCGAGTAATCAAAGCCCGTGAGATTCAGACGAAACGTTTTGAAAATTACTCAGAAATACACTCAAACGCCATGATGCCGCCCGAAATGGTGAAAGAAATCTGCGATATTGGCGAAGCAGGAAAAGCATTACTCAAAAAAGCAATGGAACGCCTCGGACTTTCGGCAAGGGCTTATGACCGTATTCTGAAAGTAAGTCGCACAATTGCCGATTTGGCAGGAACTGAGGAAATCAGAATCGAGCATTTAGCCGAAGCAATTCAGTACCGTAGTTTGGATAGAGAAAATTGGGCGGGGTGAGATAAACTTTCATCTTTTGGCCTAAATCTTGCTTTTTCAACAGTAAAGAAACTAAAATCTTGTTTTTATACGTTATTAACATCAATTATTAACCTTTCGTACGAGAACGCCTTTTAGGCAGTCGGGAAAAAAACTAACACTAAAATGAAGAAAACCGTTTTTGTTGCTCTCATTGGCTTATTTTTCAGCGTAGCAACTTATGCACAACATAGCAAAAGTACCACGGGCATAAAATTTACCGAAGCATCTTGGAAAAAAATTGTTGACAAAGCGAAAGCCGAAAAGAAACTTATCTTTATGGATGCCTACACAACTTGGTGTGGCCCGTGCAAAATGCTCCAAGCGAGGGTTTTTCCAGATAAAAATTTAGGAGAATTTTTCAACCAAAACTTCGTAAATGCCGCCATTGATATGGAAACCGACGAAGGCGTAAGACTTTCGAGTATATACGAAGTACAAGGTTATCCGTCATTATTTTTCATCGACCCAAACAATGGTAAAGTAGTAAAAATGTTTTTAGGTTATACCGAAATCAACCAGTTATTGGATGCAGGGAAAAAATTAGTGGCGAAAAGAAAAGTATAATCATTCAAAATATGAGATATTCGAGAAAGAGAGAAAGCATTAAATGTTTTCTCTCTTTTTGTTAAAGGTCATTTATCAAAAACCTTTTCCCACAAACCAGCGTTTAAAACTGTATATACATCTAATTTTTGAAATTCAAATGAAAAAATTCCTCTTTACTCTTGCCTTAGCAAGTATTTCGGCGTTTAGTTTCTCACAAAGTTGTTGCGAATTAGTTTTCGCAAGTAATGACGGAAACATGGGCGTTTTTGCTTCGGATAAAGCATTTATTGCCTCGCATTTAGCACCAATCGTTTACAAACACACAAGTGAAGTCGGTGGAAAAATGACTGAATTTGCTACGCCAGATGGTAAAAAAGCCAATGCATATTTTATAAAAGCAAAAAAGAAGCGGGGTTCCGCCCAATCAGATAAATGGCTCTTTGTTTACCAAGAATGGTGGGGTTTAAATGACCATATCAAACGCCAAGCCGATGTATTTTATAATGATTTAGGCGGAAACGTAAACGTTTTAGCACTTGATATGTACGATGGAAAAGTAGCAACCGATGCAAGCGAAGCAGGAAAGTATATGCAAGGTGTTGTTGAGGCTCGTCTCGAAAACATCGTGCAGGGTGGATTACAATTTGCGGGCAAAAAAGCCAAAATTGCTAACGTCGGTTGGTGTTTTGGTGGCGGCTGGTCATTAAAATCGGCAATCATTGGCGGCAAGCAAACAGTTGGTTCGGTGATGTACTACGGAATGCCAGTAAAAGATGTTGAAAAATTAAAAACATTAAATACCGATGTACTTGGTTTGTTCGCAACCGAACAATGGATTTCAAAATCAGTAATCGAAGAATTTGCAGCTAACATGAAAACTGCTGGAAAATCACTCAACTACAAAATTTTTGAAGCCGAACACGCATTTGCCAATCCAAGTAATCCAAAATACGATGAGGCAAAAGCCAAAGAAGCCTACGGAATGGCTATCGAATATTTGAAAAAGAAACTTTTATAAGAATTGTGGAGCGAACATTTTGTTCGCTGTAAAAAAACTTGATGAGTTGTACTCAATTTTCGCTTTCAAAAGCAAAAAATTGAATACAACTCATTTTTTTGTCAACATAATTCAATAAATTCACTTCCCTAAACTCATCCAAACTGAAACCTCCCTAAACCATGCCCTCACGCCGTAGTTTCTTGAGCAAAGCCGCCATGCTTGCCAGTACATCACTCATTCCATCGTTAAAGGCTTTTTCAAAAGAAGAATTGCTGACATTGGCTTCTTACAAACCAGAAAAATCAGCCCTCGAACTCGCAACCGACGAAGATTATTGGTGGCAAATTCAGCAAGCTTACACCGTTTCACCGCAAATTATCAACTTAAATAATGGAGGCGTGAGTCCATCGCCAATGGTTGTGCAAAATGCCGTTGACCGCTACAATAAACTCGCCAACGAAGCACCGAGCTATTATATGTGGCGAATCATGGACCAAGGCCGAGAGCCACTGCGTGAAAATTTGGCAAAATACGCTGGTGTTTCGTCCGAAGAAATTGCTATTAATCGAAATGCTACCGAAGCCCTCGACACCGTAATTATGGGTTTGCCCTTACAGCGTGGCGATGAAATAGTTATGACTCGCTACGATTACCCAAATATGCTACACGCATGGCGACAAAGAGAATTACGTGATGGCCTAAAAATCAATTATGTAGAACTTGATTTACCCGCCGAGGATGCTGACCTAATCGTCAAGAAATATGTCGAGCAAATGACTCCACGCACCAAAATTGTGCATATTACGCACATTATGAACTGGAATGGCCAGATTATTCCAGCCAAACGCATTGCCGACGAAGCCCACAAACGGGGTATCGAAGTTTTGATTGATGGAGCTCATTCGTTCGCTCATATCGAATACAAAATTCCTGATTTGGGTGGCGATTATTACGGAACGAGTCTCCACAAATGGCTTTCGGCTCCCATCGGTTCGGGGATGCT
>JBKBSS010000241.1:0-5162 GCA_046291385.1 Emticicia sp.
GGACGAAAGATTTACCTTTTGTGCAACCACATTGATGCTCAAAAAAATGCTTGAAATAATGAATGTTTTTTTCATATTTTTAAAAATAAAACCTACTGAACCGAAGTCCAGTAGGCGAGTTTAGGGAGGGGGTAGGTGTTAGAAAATATCAAATTTAATACCTGCTTGGCCTCTGATTGAGTACCATTCTCTTGAAGTTATGCGGTTGTGGTTATTACCCATATACAAGCCAACATAAGAGTTTGTAAGGTTATTTAATTCAATGAAGGTTCTGATTTTCTTAGAAATAGTGTATGAACCAGAGAAATCAAGGGTTAGATTATCATCAGACCACACATAAAAATCTGGGCCTAATTGCTGATTGATAGTTTCGATTGATTTTCCTCTGAAATTTGAAGCTAAACGCAAACTCAAACCTTTCTTTTCGTAGAAAATAATGGCGTTACCCATGTGCTTTGATTGATTTGGCAAACCTGCTTTCTCGGTAATAACTTTGCCATCGACCAATCTCGGAACATCAACCGAAGAGTTTACGAATGAGTAATTTACTTCAATTCCAAAGCCATTTAAGAAACCTGGAAGTTTTGAAAAGCGGCGAGTAATACCAATTTCTAAACCTGTGAGACTTGAATTTTTAAGGTTCTTGGGCTGAGTTACTAAATAATTTGTTCCGCCGATTGTCTCGTTGGCAATGTCAGTAAAAATAACATCTTTAATACTTTTATGGAAAAAACCGCCCGAAATCAAACCAATGTTTTTGAAATAATATTCACCCATTAAATCAAAATTATTGGCAAATGTTGGGTTTAAGTCTGGATTTCCTTTGGTAATTGTCGGAATTGCCCTTGTTAAATCGACCGATTCCGAAACACTTAAATCAGTAAAATTGGCTCTCACAAAAGTTTTGGTGTATGCCGCTCTGATATTTGACTGCTCAGTTGGCGAGTATTTCAAGTGAAACATCGGCAAAAACGCATTGTAATTATTTTTGGTCGTGATATCGGTTACGGTTTTATTTTTAATATCTACACGTTTTCCATTCATGGTTAATTGCGTATTTTCATTTCTGAAACCACCAACTAATTTTAATTTTGCCATTGGTTCATAAACCGCCATTGCATAAGCTGCTGTCACATTTTCAGTACCATCGTGCTTAGTTGTAGGGTTGGTTGCTTGTGCCAGTTCTACAATACCATTTTTAGCAAAAAAGTCTTTTGTGAAAATATTATACAATTGGTCTTGGCTGATTGGCGTTGTAATCAGATTATTGAACGGGCTGCCAATTTCGGGAAAGAAATTGTTTGCCAACGGATATTGCTCAGTCTGTAAATCACTCAATTTCACGAACGGTGGAGAATTTGGTACTCTCAGAGCCAACGATGGTAAATAAACATTTGGAGTCATTTCCCCAAATCTTGATTTTGAGCGATATTTTCCACCAACTTTAAACGTCAATTTATCTGTTGCATTGATTGTAAAATCTAATTGAGCTACTTTATCTTGCTCACTTTGGTCTAATTCAAAGATAATCAACTGCTGTAACAATAATTTTGAAGGAGATAAAACATCGGCAGGATTAGTCAATGCAGGTTGAATATTTAGTGGGTCGTCGCCTACGCCATTTGGAGAATCGAACGAAAGATATTTACGCCCATCGCTGGCCAAATTTCCAAATTTTCCAGCCAAAGGTTGATAAAATTGAGCAATTGGCAGACCTTTCGGGTCGAAGTTTGGTGGTGTATTCAACTGAAATTTCATCAAATAGTCAGAAACTTTCCATTCTGCTTTGATTTTTGGCGAAACCTGATGGTTTCCACCTATTTCAAAACCCTTAATTGTTGTTTCATAAAACGAATAACGGTAGCTGAAACGATAACGATTGGCATTAAACTCATAATATGATTCATAAACTGGACGTACATCATCAAATTTATCAAGTAATGTACGAGCATAAATTTTATTATTGGCATTAAAATTATATTCTAAGCCAGCATTTACACCATAAGTACGGCGTTTTCCAAAATATCTTTTGGCATTAACGGTATTGATTGAATTTCGAGCTGCTCCCGTAAGATTGGTATTGTAAGCAATTGCCAATTCGTCAGTAGCCCAATTTCTGTCCCAAATTGAAGACGCAACGATAACACCGAGTTTTTTATTAAAAAATCTATCGCCATAAACTACTGAGGCATTATAACTACCATTCTCAGAGCGTTGGTTAAAACCACCCGCACCCGAAATATTGAAAGTACGATTTTCTGGAGCAGTACGCATCACAAAATTAATCGAACCACCAATGGCATCGCCTTCCATGTCGGGCGTGATTGCTTTCGCCAACTGCACATACTGAATCATTTCTGATGGCACTGCATCTAAAATAGAATTTCGGCTACCATAAACACTGGCACTTGGCATACGAGTACCGTTGAAAAGCGTAGAAGTCCAACTAAAAGGTGTTCCTCTTACCGTAGCTTGGTCGGCTTCGCCGTGATAACGAGCCACCGAAACACCTTGCATACGCTGAACGGCTTCGGCTGCATTTCTATCTGGAAGTTTTCCGATAGCATCGGCCGCTATTACTTCCATGATTGCCAAAGAATTTTTCTTGATACTTAAAGCTTTCATTTGTGAAGGTGCCATTGCGGCTTTTATCACAACTTCTTGCAGTGATTGGTCAACTTCGGTGAGGTTTATTGTGCCAACATCGTTGCTTCCTGCTACCAAATTTAATGAAACAGTTTTTGGAGCGTAACCAACAAAAGAAACGATTAAATCACATTTTCCAACCGATAAATTTTCAATTCTAAATGTACCGCTGAGGTCGGTTGATGTACCTCGTGAAGAATTCTTGATTGTAAGATTTACACCTGGCAAGTACCCCGAAGCATCGGTAACTTTACCTTCGATAGAGGCTTTGTTTTGAGCAAAAGCAAGGTTTGTGATAAATAATAGTAAGGTAAAAAATCTTTTCATTCTAATTGTTTTAAGGTATAATGAATGTTTAAATCAAACATTTACAAAGCAAGTAGAAAAAGATTTTTGTTATGTTATCCCTACATTAAGAGAGAAATATTCGTAGATAAATAATAATTAAGTGTCTAATTATCAGTATTTTATGAAATATTAAAAAAATGTTATTTTATTTTTGTGCTTTTTATCTGTGCTTAATATCTGATGTTAGAAGTAGGATAAAAATAATGTTAAAAACGATAAATAACTAAGTTTATAAATTCTGATTTTGGGAGTTTCTTTACTGCTTAAATCTTTGTAATTTTGCTTTTTATTATACTGGCTTATTTTAAGCCAATTCCTGACCAAAGATGATTACTGGTAGTTGGAAGAATGAAAACTAAAAAATAATTAACTATGTATTTAATGTATGTTGACGAAAGTGGGGATGTAGGTAAAGAAAATAGTCCAACAAGGTTTTTCGTACTATCTGCCATCGTTATTCATGAATTAAGATGGAGAGCAACGTTAAGTAATCTACTTGAATTTAGAAGAATGTTGCGTGATAACAAGGGTTTAAAAATAAGAGAAGAAATACACTGTACTGATTTTATTAATAAGCCAGGCGATTTAAAAAGAATAAAGAGAAATGACCGATTAGATATAATAAAAAAATGTATTGATTGGTTAAATAGCCAACCACAAATAAATGTTTTTAGTGTAGTTGTGGACAAACAAGGAAGAACTGATGATATTTTTGAATTAGCTTGGAATACATTAGCGATGAGATTTGAAAATACGATTAGATATAATAACTTTTCTGGCCCACAAAATGCAGATGATAGAGGTATGATTTTATCAGACAACACGGAAGGCGAAAAGTTAAGAAAACTAATACGCAAAATGAGGCATTATAATACTATTCCAAATACACGAGAATATTATACAAGTGGCTTCAGAAATGTAAAACTTGAATATTTAATAGAAGACCCGATTTTCAGGGACTCCCAAGTTTCATTTTTACATCAAATGAATGATGTAATTGCGTATTGTGTTAGACAAAAATATGAGCCGAATGCGTATATGAAAAAGAAGGGAGGACATAACTTTTATAAACGACTTGACAATGTTGTAGTCAAGCCTGTAAGTAGATATAACGACTTGGGAATTGTAGAGATATAAAAAAAAAGGTAGCTATTGCTACCGGGGGAATCCTACTTTAGAGACTAGCCTTATTTCAGATTCAATACAAAAGTAGCATATCTCGTGCCATTATACAAGAAAATTCGTAATTATTTACGAACTTCTACGAACTTATCATTATTACGCACAGTTACCTCCGACATTTCCAATGCGTGGTATTTGCTCGAATTTCACTTCGATAAATAAATACTTTTGCATTTTTATGTCTTTTTTCAGACCTTAGTTTTCAGATTTGGTCAGCGACAGAATGAATGAGTAAATACTACGCATATTTTTTGTCCTTAGCATTTTTCTATCTTGGGGACATTTTGAAGGCGTTGGCGTTCAAAGTTGGTTTGATTCCAACTCTATGCAAGTGCGTAAACGCTTTAAAATCAATTAATTAATCAAATTATAAATCCCAGCATCGCACTTGCGAGCTGTTAGATGAATCTATTTGTCCGAATTCAAGAAACAAATACAACTTTGTTTTTACATAAAATTAGACATCATTTCATAGCTTTTTTTAATTATTATGATGCCCGCCAATTATCTCGGCACTGTAAAATACATAAACGTACCGATGCAAGAAAAGACGATATTTGGCAGCCAAACGGCTAAAATTGGCGGCATATTGCCCGATTCGGCAATACCTTTCGACATAATGAAGAACAAAATATAGACAAAAGCCAACACAAAACCGATGGCAATCTGAAAACCCACACCTCCACGAGATTTTCGAGCCGATACAATCAAGCCCATCAACGACAAAATAATTACGGCAAAAGGCGTGACGATTCGCTGATAAAGTTCAATCTGAAAAGATTCTATTCCTTCTGCACCCCTGCTTTTTATCAATTCAATGCGTTTTTGCAATTCGGGAATCGTAAAAGTTTCATAAACATTATGGTCACTCTCAAAATCGCTGGGAGTTAAGTTTATCACGGTATCTTTTGAAGCCGTATTGTAGATAAGTTTATCTTTCATAATACCCAAAGTACGAATCTTGTAGTCTGAAATTTTCCAGCGTT
>JBKBSS010000242.1:0-5134 GCA_046291385.1 Emticicia sp.
GGAACAGCTACTTGTGGGCGACCAGCCGACATAAATTGCAATAAAGCCATTTGGGCAGTAGCATCTTGCATGGCTACACGGTCAGGGGCAAAATCAACGTAGTCGATACCTCGGCCGTAAGCTTTGGTTGCTGCACCTTCGCACAAATGCGAATAAAGAATTTTTTCGGCCAAAGTAAGTGGTCTGCCCACTGCTGCACGAGCAGCGGCTACTCTTTCTGGCATTCGAGCGTAAACGCTCTTAATCATATCTAAGTCAAAAACTGCCATTAGTTAAAATAATTTAAGATTTTATTGTTACCTATATTCGCTGTAACTGTGAGTTGAACAAAAGTACGAAACTATGATTAATTACAGGAATGATTTCTTGCAAAAATAGAATAGAAGCAATGTAAATACAACCTTTGACGAGGATTATCTTAAAAATATATCAAAAAAAGCTCAATTTTAATTATAATCTAATGTACTTAGCGTGTTTTGGGCTTTTTTAGGGAGTTTTTTAGAAAAACTTACGATGGTAAAAGTAAATAAAAAAGATATTTTTTTGGCAATTTTTCACAGAAAATAGTTGTTTTATGAATCAAAGCTTATATTTGAGCCATAATTATCAAAATCAGGATAGATGTCGAAAAATTTAGTTATAGTTGAGTCCCCTGCCAAAGCCAAGACCATTGAAGGTTATCTTGGCAAAGATTTTACCGTTAAGTCGAGTTTTGGTCATGTAAGAGATTTACCTGATAAAGAATTAGGAATTGATGTAAAAAACCAGTTTCTGCCCAATTACGTAGTCTCTACGGATAAAGGGAAATTGATAAATGAACTAAAAAAACTGGCAAAGGAATCGGAAACGGTCTGGCTCGCAACCGATGATGACCGTGAAGGAGAGGCCATTTCTTGGCACTTAAAAGAGGCTTTGGGCTTGACAGATGCCACTCCAAGAATTGTATTCAGAGAAATTACGAAGAAAGCCATCACTTCGGCCATCGAAAATCCACGTACTATTAATATGGATTTGGTGAATGCCCAACAAGCTCGCCGTGTGCTGGATAGATTGGTAGGTTTTGAATTATCGCCCGTTTTGTGGCAAAAAATACGTACTGGCGAACGCACCAACCTTTCGGCTGGACGTGTACAATCGGTGGCAGTGAGAGTAATCGTTGACCGTGAGCGTGAAATTGACGCCCACAATTCAAAGTCTTCTTTCAAGGTTGTAGCACAGTTTATCGTAGAAAAAGGCAAGGTTTTAAATGCCGAACTTGGCAAAAACTTTGAAAAAGAAGCCGATGCAAGAACGTTTCTGGAAAAATGTGTAGGTGCAATTTTTACTATCAAAAACCTTGAAGTAAAACCTGCAAAAAAATCGCCAGCCGCTCCTTTTACGACTTCGACCTTACAACAAGAGGCTTCTCGAAAATTAGGTTTTTCAGTTTTGCAGACCATGACAGTGGCTCAAAAACTCTACGAAGCAGGTAAGATTTCGTATATGCGTACTGACTCGACCAATCTTTCGGATGAAGCTATTGAAAAAGCAAAAACACAGATTGAAAATGCTTATGGCGAAAAATATGTAAAAACCCGTAAATACAAAACCAAAAACGAGTCGGCACAAGAAGCTCACGAAGCCATTCGCCCAACTGATTTTGGGGTTGAACGTACAGACGGCGATAGAAACGAACAACGTTTATATGAGTTAATTTGGAAACGCTCGATTGCGTCACAAATGGCCGATGCCGAACTCGAACGAACTGTTGCGACAATTTCGATTTCGACAACCAACGAAGAACTTGTTGCCACGGGCGAAGTAATCAAGTTTGACGGTTTCTTGAAAGTATATCTCGAATCGAACGACGACGAAGACGAAGAAAACAAAGGAATGTTGCCGCCATTAAGCATTGGTCAAATTTTAGATTTGGCGATAATGAAAGCAACTGAGCGTTTCACAAAACCAGCAGCAAGATATACAGAGGCCAGTTTAGTAAAGAAACTCGAAGAAATGGGCATTGGTCGCCCCTCAACTTATGCACCAACGATTTCGACAATTATTAAGCGAAACTCTGTGGTGAAAGAAGACCGAGCTGGTAAAGAAAGAGATTTTAAGGAGTTTACGCTCAAAGAAAATGCAATTTCGGAAAGAGTTGGCAAAGAAAATTACGGAACTGAAAAAGCCAAACTTTTTCCGACCAATATCGGAATGGTTGTAAACGACTTTTTGGTTGAAAATTTTGATGCCGTAATTGACTATAATTTTACGGCAAACGTCGAAAAAAGTTTCGATACGATTGCCGATGGAAAAGTTGAATGGCAAAATATTATCTCAAATTTTTATAAAGATTTTCACAGTAAAATTGAGTTGGCTTCTGACGCAAAATCAACGGCTGGCACTCGTGAACTTGGAATTGACCCAAAATCTGGCAAGAAAGTTTCGGTAAAAATTGGAAAATTTGGGCCTTACGTACAAATCGGAGAAAAAGACGATGAAGAAAAGCCAACGTTTGTCAGTCTAAAAAAAGGTCAACTGATTGATAGCATTACCCTCGAAGATGGTTTGGCATTGTTTGATTTGCCGAAACTACCCCGTGAGGTTGGTTTTTATGAAGACTTACCGATTATAGTTTCAATTGGAAAATTTGGGCCTTATATCAAGCACAATGAAAAATTTTATAATGTTGATAAAGCCGAAGACCCTTACGAAATCGACCAAGCTAAGGCTATTGAATTAATGACAATTCAGCGAAATAGCAATGATTTGTCTCAGCCAAAAGATTTAGGAATCTATGAAGGTTTAGCAGTAAATATCGGAAAAGGTCGCTTTGGCCCTTATGTAAAATATGGTGATAAATACTATAATATCGCTAAAGGAACAGACCCAACGACCTTAACGATTGAAGGTGCGATTGAAATTATAAAAGCTAAAAACTTAGTAGAAAGTAACAAAATAATCAGAGAATTTGAGGGTAATAAAACGATTCAAGTGCTAAATGGTCAATACGGGCCTTATATCAAAGCAGGAAAACGCAATGTGAAAATTCCGAAAGGCACTGACCCAGCAACTTTGACACTCGAAGATTGCTTAAAATTGGCGAATGGATAGTCAAATAATGGTTAATGTTAAATGCTGAATGGTTAATTATTCCTTCAAGCTAAAATATAATGGCACAACTAATTATAATAAACAATAATGAGTTGTGCCATATTTGTTTAAATTTTCAGAAATATAAATCCCCCTTTGGGCGGGATGCGTAATTGTTAGAGGTTATGAAAAAGAAACTCGTAGTTTTAACAGGTGCGGGAATAAGTGCCGAAAGTGGTTTAAAAACTTTCCGAGATTCTGATGGTCTTTGGGAAAACTTCAATGTGGAAGATGTGGCAACGATTGATGGTTGGCACAAAAATCCTGCATTGGTGCAAGAATTTTATAACAAACGTCGAGCTCAGGCTTTCACGGCACAACCCAATGCTGGACATTTTGCTTTGGCTGAATTAGAAAGACACTTTGATGTTCGCATAATCACGCAAAACGTTGATAGCTTACACGAAAAAGCAGGTTCAACAAATATCATGCACCTTCACGGCGAACTTTCAAAAGTAAGAAGTGTAAAAGATGAAAATCTGATTTATGAAATTGGTGCAAAAGCAGTCGAAATGGGAGATTTGGCCGAAGATGGCGGACAATTACGCCCACACATTGTTTGGTTTGGCGAAATGGTACCGATGATTGAACCAGCCGCTGATTTATGCCTCAATGCTGATATTTTTGTAGTGGTAGGTACTTCAATGCAAGTTTATCCAGCTGCTGGGCTGATTGGTTTTGTATCGGATGATGCACCCAAATATATTATTGACCCAAATTCGCCCGAAGTTTCTTCTCAGTACAAAAACGTTAGTTTTATCACCAAAACTGCAACAGTTGGCGTGCCAGCTTTGGCTGAAATTTTGGTTGGGAAACTATAATCATAGTTCAAATAAATGCAAAATCCCTGTTTTTTTGAGAAAAAACAGGGATTTCTTATAAATACTTTATTTTACATCTGTGCTTCTAATTTTGAAGTAAGGATATGCTTCGGCACTGCACCAACGATTTTATCAACCATTACACCACCTTTGAAAATCATCAAAGTTGGAATTGAGCGGATACCAAAACTTGCTGGAACGTTTGAGTTCGCATCAACATCCATTTTACCAACAATTGCTTTTCCTTCGTATTCACCAGCGATTTCTTCAACAACTGGTCCTATCATTTTACATGGTCCACACCATTCTGCCCAAAAATCAACTAATACTGGTGTGTCCGATTTGATTAAGTCTGCAAAACTTGCATCTGTAATTTCAATTGCTTTACCTGCCATTTCTGTAAATTCCTCCTCGGAAATTAAAATTTTATTTATAATTCGTTTTATTGATTGGATAACAAAACAGTATTAAATAAAAGTTCCGTTCAAAATGAATTACCTTTTCAATAAGAAAAATGCTTAGATTTTTATTCAAAAATTGACTCGTAAGACATCGGACGAGAAGAATGCTGAATAGTCAGAATAGTGATTTTCTCTTCGTTTTTGATTCTATAAACAATCCTGTAGTGTTTAAAAATAAGTTCTCTAATATCTTTTCTATTAAACTCTGTCACCATTTTACCTATTTGAGGAAATGTCTTCAACAACTCAACTTTCTCAAATACTTTATCTACAAACCTATCAGCTAAAACCTCAGAACCATGCCCCAAATGCTCTTTAATCAAAAGAATATCATCAAAAACTTTATTTGACCAATGAATACTAATCATTTTCCCAATTTTTGTTTTAATTCCTCTGTGGTCATTACTTCATTTTTATCATCTTGCTCCATGCCTTTTTCTACGGCACTAATAAAGAGTAGTCTTTCAACAAGTTCGTCGATGGAAAACTCATTAGGCATATTTTTAATATCGTTTATTACTCTCTCTTTTGTCAACATTTTTTTGATATTTTAATGTAAAAATACGTCTTTTTGAGAAAAAAGCAAATTGAATGCTTTCTACCCCAAAACAACATTCTCCTCCCCAACCAGTTCTTTCAATTCTTTTACAAAATCGTTGGTTGACGCTACTTTTTGTTTGCGAGAAAGCAGCATTACGTCCATTTTTTCTTCTGAATCATAAA
>JBKBSS010000243.1:0-5107 GCA_046291385.1 Emticicia sp.
AAAAAACAAAAATTTTAATCATACTTTTCAACGAGTCGCTGCTTTGTTTGTGGCACGAATTTAAGAAAATCCTGTGCTAATACCGTACAATCAAGCCCAAAATCTTAGCGAAAAGTAAAATATTTACCACCCAAATTAAACTATTCCAACACTAAATTTCACTAAACTACTATTAGTCAATATTTTAAGGTGATTTTAATTTGCATTTATTTAATTTTGTGGCATAACCAAAAATTGTATGTATGTCAAAGGATTATTTAATTGGTTCGTTGTTTGTCATTTTATCGTTGTCGAATTTTGTCAGTAAAGCAAATTTCAATGGTGATTTTCCTACCAAAAAAGCATCAGTATCGGTTGCTAAAGAACCAATTGAGGAGTCTTATTTAGAATTAGCCAACGACATTCAGCGATACGCAAAAAAATTTATCGGAATACGCTACAAAAGTGGTGGAAAAGCAACCAAAGGCTTCGATTGTTCGGGTTTTGTGGGCTATGTTTTCAAAAAATTTGGCATAAAACTCGGAGCTTGTAGCACCGAAATGTTCAGATTGGGCTACGATGTAGCAACAAACGAATCGCTTCCTGGAGATTTGATATTTTTCAGAAGAGGACGCAGCCCGAAAAGTGGCATTTCGCACGTCGGAATTGTGGTTGAATCAAATGCGAAAGGCTTGAAGTTTATCCATTCGGCGAGCAGCAAAGGCGTAACAATTAGCTATCTGAAAGACCCTTATTATTCAGCTCATTTTGTGGGTGTAAAAAGAGTCATTGATAGTTTTAAATAATTTTTTGTTTGTTATTTATAACGTAAGTTGTAACCTATAAAATTCGTCGTAAAATTAGACCGCTGATGACACTGATTTTTACAGATTTACACTGATTTCTAAATAAAATTTTGTTTTTATCAGTGAAAATCAGCCGAATCTGCGTCATCAGCACGGTCCGCCGTTGCGGTTCCATTTTTTGAAGGTTACAACTTGAATTATTTGTAAGCATCCTCCAGCTAAATCAGGAGGCAATTGAAGGGAGTGTGTATTTTGGATAAATATACCCTCTTTTTTATTTAGCTTTCATCAAACTCGCTTTTTCTTTAAACTCAGTTGGTGAAAGGCTTTTTTTCTTCTTAAAAATTCGGCAGAAATACGAAAAACTATTAAAGCCACTCGCCAAATAAGCTTCTTTGATGCTCACTTTTGGGTTTCGGAGCAAGCTTTCAGCTACTTTTAAGCGTTCTTCAATAATAAAATCATTGGGCGATGAACCCAATTCGTGCTTGAAGGTTCGATAAAAATTCGACTCGCTCATATAGGCCTTTTCGCTCAACAATTCGACTGATAAATCTTCGGTAATATTATCTTGTATATACTTGATAATGAACGAAATACGGTCATTATTCGAATCATTTTGGGCTTTTTTGAGATAAATACTTTTCGATTCGGTTTGTAAGATTCTGATAATCAATTCTTGAATCAACAAATCGGCAAAAATATCTTTTGATGGGTGTTTTTCGGTAAAAATAAAGATAAGTCGTTGAAGAATCTGATTAATGGCTACATCATTCGTGAAATGATAATTGTAGTCGGTCATGCTCCATTCTTTACCGTTTTGTTTGGTGCCTCGATTATTCAATAACTCTACTGTTTCACGCAATTTCCCTTCCGAAAAAGCCAAAGCCAAACATTGCGTTGGATTTAGCTCGGCAGCTTCGGGAAAATCAATGCACATCAGTTCGTTAGCAGGCAAAATCACCGATTCGCCTGGCAAAAAACCAAACGAATGCGTGTTTTCTAAGTGCATTACTTTTTTTCCTTTTATCATGCTCGCCAACACGGGTTCGCTAAATCGGAGCATTACCTGCGATGCTTGTTGGTGCGTCTCAAAAATATTTAGTTCGGCATTGTTGAGCGTATGAATAGTTCGGTTTTCGACCAAACTTACCAGCTTACGGCTTTCGTAATGAGATGTATTCAGGTTAATCATAACTCACAAGGTTTATGCTTTTTAATTTATTTTCTGTTGACTGTTGAACATAACTAATGAAATAAATATAATCGACAATTTTTAAAATTTGTAAGTAATTGATTATAAGTTAACTAACTTACTGTGGACTTGTCGACTCTTGACCGTGAACAACTTAGACCGTTGACTACTAAACAAATCTACTTAATATTATTATTTCCACAAAAAATATAACTATCTAAATTTCTTCATAAACGACAAATTGATAGGATTGTGCAATTGAAAACAGAATAGTACAATTAATTGACCGAAAAGTGGTACATGAGAGTAGAAAAATGACATTAAATATAATTATTATAAGATTTATTTGTATTATCATATTTCACCTTTAATACTATAAACAATGTCAGCAGTAGTAACACAAAAAAGTAACTTGGTAGAAAAACCAAGTTTTAAAACACATTATGATAATTTTATCGGTGGCAAATGGGTTGCTCCCGTAAAAGGAGAATACTTTGATAACACTTCGCCAGTTGATGGCAAAGTATTTACACAAGTAGCCCGCTCGACCGAAGAAGATATAAATTTAGCATTAGATGCCGCTTGGGCAGCCGCTCCAAGTTGGGGTTCGGCATCGCCTACTACTCGTAGCAATGTTTTATTGAAAATAGCCGACCGTCTCGAAGAAAACCTAAGCCTTTTGGCTCGTGTTGAAACTTGGGATAACGGTAAGGCGATTCGTGAAACGATGGCGGCTGATTTACCTTTAGCAATCGACCACTTTCGTTATTTTGCGGGCGTGATTCGTGCCGAAGAAGGTTCAGCTTCTGAGCTAAATGCCAACACACTTTCGTTGATTATCCACGAACCACTGGGCGTAGTTGGACAAATCATTCCTTGGAACTTCCCGATTTTGATGGCTGCTTGGAAAATCGCTCCAGCATTGGCAGCGGGTAACTGTGTAGTCTTGAAACCAGCCGAACAAACGCCAATTGGAATTTTGGTTTTGGCCGAATTGATTCAAGATATATTGCCAAATGGCGTATTGAATATCGTAAACGGTTTTGGTATCGAAGCAGGTAAGCCATTGGCATCAAGTCCACGTATCAATAAAATTGCATTTACTGGCGAAACCACTACTGGTCAGCTAATTATGCAATATGCTTCTAAAAATATCATTCCAGTAACGTTGGAATTAGGTGGAAAATCACCAAATATTTTCTTCAAAAGTATCATGGATGCCGATGATGAGTTTTTCGATAAAGCCCTTGAAGGTGCTGCGATGTTTGCTCTTAATCAGGGAGAAGTTTGTACTTGTCCGTCAAGAATTTTGGTGGATGAATCAATCTACGATGCCTTTATTGAGCGTGTAATTGAGCGTGTAAATGCCATTAAACTCGGCCACCCACTCGACCCCGAAACAATGATGGGAGCTCAAGCATCAAACGACCAATACGAGAAAATCTTGAATTATATCGAAATCGGAAAAGAAGAAGGTGCAGAAGTTTTAACAGGCGGAGCGGCCGCTTACAACGAAGGTTTAGAAGGTGGATATTACATCCAACCAACGATTTTCAAGGGCAACAACAAGATGAGAATTTTCCAAGAAGAAATTTTCGGGCCAGTAGTTTGTGTGGCAACTTTTAAAGACGAAGCAGAAGCCATTGCGATTGCCAACGATACACTTTATGGCTTAGGTGCGGGCGTTTGGACTCGTGATATGCACCAAGCATACACGGTAGCAAGAGCCGTGCAAGCAGGTAGAGTTTGGGTAAACTGTTACCACGATTATCCAGCACACGCTCCGTTTGGTGGCTACAAAAAATCGGGTATTGGTCGTGAAAACCACAAAATGATGTTGGGTCACTACCGTCAGACGAAAAATATGTTGATTTCGTATGACAAAAATAAACTCGGATTTTTCTGATAAGTACTTAGACAGAAGATATGAGACAAAAGACACGAGATAAGCGTTTGATAATCAGCAGTTTACCAAATAATAAAATACTCGTTTACTTATGTACCAACTTAATATATAGGTCTAAGGCAAAAATAATAGTAGAGAGAGTCAGTTTTGGCTCTCTCATACTTTTTTATATTCAAATCTAATTTAGAAAAAATATGACTATCGAACGAGTGGCTGTAACGCCCGAAGCTACCGAAATTATTGATAAATTGAGAGACCGAAACGGCCCATTATTTTTTCACCAAAGCGGTGGATGTTGCGATGGTTCATCGCCGATGTGTTTTCAAGTTGGCGAGTTGATGCTCAACGAAAACGATGTGAAACTCGGCACGATTCACGATTGTGATTTTTACATGTCGAGAGACCAATTTGAATATTGGAAACACACCCACCTCACACTTGATGTAGTCAAAGGCAGAGGAGCAAGTTTTTCGCTCGAAATACCACTCGGCGTACGTTTTGTAATAAAATCAAGGCTTTTTAGCAAAGAAGAATCGGAGGGTTTGGGGGAGATTTAGAGGATTTTATTTCCTCTAAATCTCTATTTGTCATGACTCATCAGCAATTTCTTGTTTCCAGTATTTTACCCAAATTGATTACAAAATAATAATCTTCGGGGTCTTTCGAACCTCGTGGTGCTTCATCAAAAAGTTCGAGTTCTGTGCCTTTCCATTCTACTAATATTGTCGGTACTTTTCCTTCAAATCCATTTCTAAACTCGACGGCATCGTACTCTCTAAATCTGACTCCTTCTTTGTCTTTTATCAATAGTTGTTCTTCCCAGAAGGGTATAAAATCTTGGTATTCTTCGGTTTTTTCTCCACTCAAAATCTCATCAAAAGCATCTTTTAGAATGGCTATTTTTAGTATTCTCATCAGTTTACGGCTTGGGATAATGGTTGTCTCGTACTATTTTTCAATAAACTCTTCTATAAAGTATCAAATCACGTTGATACTTTTCTCAGTTTTAGCAATCATTTGTCCGAAAGATTCAGCTACGATGCCATTTTCTTGCAAAATTCTTTCTAATTCTTCTTTTCCTGCTGGTTCTACGGCAATCAGAAGTCCACCGCTGGTTTGTGGGTCGGCCAGTAAAATTCTTTGTGTATCGTTAATGGCCGATACTTTTTCACCATAACTTTCCCAGTTGGTATTACAGCCTTTTGGAGCACAAAACGGATA
>JBKBSS010000244.1:0-5070 GCA_046291385.1 Emticicia sp.
CTCTGGGAGTTCAACATCGTATTTTGGAGCGTAAAATTCTTTAATAGGGTAGTAGCCTGCAATTCCAAAACGCTCAACACCCAAGGTTTCATCTTGGCTATAATCATAGTTCGGGTTTCCTCTTTTTGTTAGTATCGAAATCACGCCGCTGCCTGCACCAGAGCCGTAAATAGATGCTTCGGCTCCAGTCAGTACATCAACCCTGTCGACGTCGGGAACAGGTAGCATTAAAATTGCTGATTTATCGGTTCTCATTCCATCCAGTAAAAACATTGGCTCGGACGAAAGCGAAATTGAGCTTACTCCTCTGATTGTGATAGTAGGGTCATTGGCACTTCCCGAAACTTGCACGCCCGCAAAACGCCCTCTTATCAAGTCGAGTATGTTGGTGTAGCCAGCCATTGTTCGGTCAACCGTCAGCGATTTACTGGGGGTATTGTACAACACTCGTGAATCTCGCTCTTCAACTTTTTTCTTGGCTTTTACCTGCACTTCATTGAGCATAATTGCTTTATTGAAACGCAGTGTACGTTCAAAATCTAAGGCTTCTTTGGTGCGTTTTAGGTAATCGGCAAGTTCCTTTTCATCGAACGAAACAGTGTTGAACGGAATCGCTAAGACTTGTACTTTTGGAGAAAAAGCTCGGTTGATAAAAATCTTGGTATTCCGATTGTTATTCCCTGCGATTGCCTGTATAACTACTTTGGCCGAATCGACAAAATCGAGGTTATAAGCAGCAAAAGTGCCATCTTTTTCGGCCATTCCCATTCCGAAAAGTTTTGTGCTGTCTTTTAGGTCAAACATAAAAGTCAGGTTTACGGGTTTCTCGAAAGGCTTGCCATTCGGTCGGCTGATTTCGCCCGAAATACTGAGTCCACGTTCAAACAAAAACTTAGGTTTTGGCAGTTCGTCTTTCATAATATCATTCCATTGATAACGTCGCCAGCCTTGGGTCATCATCAAAATATCCAAGTGGCGAGATGCTTCTGGACTTTCTTTCAAGAAATAATAAGCGGGCTGCTCGATTCTGCCTTTTAGGTCGGAACTGAGTAATAAATAAGAAGCAATATTTTCGGCAAAAGGCTTTTCTAAAACTTGCCCCGCATCAGTCACCGAAACCGAAAAATCGCCCGATATTGGTTGTCCTTTTGCATCCTTTGCTTCAATCGCAAGCGTCACTTTTTCTCTGGTTTTGTATTGGTTTTTATTTGTTAAAAGCTTGACATTCAGCGTACTATCATTTTTTAAGTAAATCAAACGCTCACAAAGTGGCAAACCTTTATCATTGAAAACCGTAAATTGAGTGATACCTTCGGGAAACTTATCTTTTGGGATTTTTATCAACAAAACCTTCTTTGTCGATAGCGTCTTGGCGGTATAGCAGATTTTACCCTGCGATTGCCCCACGACTGCAATTTGTCCAGTCATATTATTGATATTATGCCCCACAAACAAGCGAATAATGTTTTTGTCAGCCACCGATTCTACTCCCATTACAAAACCTTCTTTTTCGATTGTGGGAAGCGAAACTTCTTTCTCGTAAATATTTCTGTATTTGATTTTAGCAATATATTTTTCGCCAACTTGTGGCTTGAAAGTCATTAAGCCCATGCCCAAATGTTCGCTTTCAAAATTAATTACGGTATCACCTTTATCGCTCAAAATCATGCCCGAAACATCAATACCATTGCCGAGTGCATCGACTGCCTTATAAGCCAAGCGATTTTCGATGCCTTCTACCAGATTTCCACCTTCGGGAAAGAATTGAAAATCAATTTCTTGGGCATCAAGTTTGGCGGGTGCGTCAGCTTGGTTGGGTCGGTAAACTTTAAAATCTTTGGTAAAAAGTAGATTTTCATCAAAATTGAGCATCCAGTTTGTGTAAGCCCTCAGTTGATAGTACCCAGCTTTTAGGGTATCGGGAAGCATAAAATCGGCAGCGGCACTGCCACCTTCTAATTTCAAAATTCGTTTATCAATAACCTTACCTCGTTGATTATCAATGAGTTCGACATAAAGTGGAATGCTTACAGTATCGGGCATGAGAGAATTAGCCTCCACCAAATATGCCTTAAACCAGATGGTTTCGCCCGCCGTGTAATAAGATTTGTCGAGGTGTAAATAGGCTTTTTCTTGTGGAACTTCGTTGTGATATTGGTTAAATTTAGATACGATTTTTTCGAGTAAATCTTCTTCAAATGTGAATGCAAATAGTAGTGTGGCGAGTGCCAATGATAATAGGTTGGTTTTCATCTAAATTGTTGAAAATTGTGATTGAATTGTAGTTATTTTGTAATGCAAAATGATTATAAAAAATTAGAAATGAAAATTTTGCAACTAATTTTTTAGTTTTTTCTCAATGAATGATTATTTAGAAATTTTTAGGTCGATTTTATCGTAGACAGTACGGTAAAAACATAATATTTCTAAGAATTATTTGTATAATGAAAAGGTATTTGTGCTAACTTTGCAACAAGATTCTAAACAAACTAAAAATATGTTACACTCAAAAATTGCAGGAATTGGTTTTTATGTACCAGAAAAAGTTGTTACAAACCATGATTTAATGCAAGTCATGGATACAACTGACGAATGGATACAAGAACGCTCAGGAATTAAAGAGCGACGCTACGGAATGAAGGGTGTAGAAACACCAACCACAATGGGGGCGACCGCCGCAAAAATAGCTTGCGAACGTGCAGGAATCAGCCCCGAAGAGATAGATTTTATCGTATTCGCTACCCTTAGCCCCGATTACTATTTTCCAGGTTGTGGCGTGCTTTTGCAGCGAGAATTGGGGATTACGCACAAAGAAATGGGTGCTTTAGATATTCGGAATCAATGTTCGGGCTTTATCTACGCTCTTTCGGTGGCTGACCAATTTATCAAAGGTGGAATGTATAAAAATGTGCTGGTAGTTGGCTCAGAAATGCACTCAATGGGACTTGATTTCTCGACTCGTGGCCGAAATGTGGCAGTTTTATTTGGCGATGGGGCAGGAGCGGTATTGCTTCAACCAACAACCGAAGAAGGCAAAGGAATCCTGACAACGCATCTGCATTCGGATGGCACTCATGCCGAAGAATTGGCTTTGATTAGTCCAGGGAGTCACGGTGGTTATCATTTGGGAGCAGAGCAATTTGGTTTTCCTGATGTAGAATACGGTGAGATTTTTGTCTATGAAAACCTGCTCGAAAACAAGACTTATTACCCAAATATGAATGGCCCGTTGGTATTTAAGACCGCCGTGACGAAGTTTCCAGAAGTAGTTATGGAGGCTCTCAATAAAACTGGCTACACAACGGCTGACATTGATATGCTTGTGCCGCACCAAGCCAATTTGCGGATTGCCCAATTTGTGCAGAAAACGCTACGTTTGCCCGATGAAAAAGTGTATAATAACATCATGAAATACGGAAACACAACGGCGGCATCAATTCCGATTGCTTTGTGCGAAGCGTGGGAAGCGGGTAAAATCAAAGATGGAGATTTGGTTTGTTTAGCAGCTTTTGGTAGTGGCTTTACGTGGGGTTCGGCCTTGATTCGTTGGTAAGAAATAAAAAGTCCACGGTTAGTAGTGAGCAGCCTTCGGTTTTCAGTCTGCAAACTGCCTACTGAAAACCGAAGATTGAAAACCATCGACCGTGGACTTCCCCAAAAAATTATTTTATCTTATCAAAAAGACTTGCATCTACTTTTACGGCTGTCAACTCATTGCCTGTGTGCAGGTCAATTATGTTGATGTTGAGTGGCCCTAATTTATGATTTTGGGCAATTACTGCTCCTGTTTCGGTGGTTTTCCAATCTTCCCAAGTGGCAGAAACGCCGCCAATTGGAATAATTTTTACCCACATTTTATAAGCCGTTGGAATAGCATTTTTATCTAAAACCCATAAATAAGCATCGCCAGGAGTAACTCCGCCCGAAGCATAACTCGCCAAAAGTGCTTCTGAACCATCTGTGTTTTTTACTATTTTTCGGCTTACTCCTTCATCAAAAACCTTATAGGGTGCAATCAACCAAAACGAGTCATTACAGAAAAACGACCACGCTTTTCCACGCAAAACATCTAATTGTTTATCGGTTATTTCTTTGCCTTCGCTAAAAGCCTTGCCTTTATTCCATTCTTTTAGGTTGAGCAAAACATCGTTTTTATCCCATTTTACTTGTACCATTTGGTTTTTCTTATCCCACACGTATTGGTGTCCACCTTTAAATGTCCAAACTACAACATTGGTGCTATCCCAAGCAGATTTGTTGAGGGATTTTAGCATTTTATTGGCCAATTCATCGGCTTTTGCTGGGTTTTCACCAATGGGCAATTTTTCGTTGAGGATAAAATATCCACCTGCTATTACGAGCAAGATGATGGCAGAAATGTAGAGAAATACTTTTTTCATTTTGTTGATTGACAGCTTTTAATTTAAAAATTCGACCTGTAGATGTATTCATTAAACGTTTAGAAAGTGCCGTTGTTTGGATTTTTAATGATAAACTTGCCTAAGATTTTTAGCGGCATCGCTATATCCGTAGCGATTGATGCAATAAGTACTTGTTGATTTTATTTTAAGATTATATATTTAGCGTAGTAAGTGCTTGATTATCAATGCTTTACTTTTGGTTTCTAACCCTACTCAAAGTTTCGAGTTGAATGCCCAAGAATGAAGCTAAATATTTGAGCGGAATACGTTGGATAAATTCGGGTTTGTGTTTAATCATGTATTCGTAGCGTTCTCGTGCCGAAAGCGTTTGAAGCATGATTTTCATTTCTTCGATTTGTACTAAATATTGCTCAACAATGAGTCTGCCGAGGCGTTCGATGTCATGGAATTGGTCGAAAAGTTTGTGCAAGTCGGCATGTTTCAAAACCACGACTTGTACATCTTCGAGTGCTTGAATATTGGTCAAACTTGGTTTTTGTGAGAAAAAACTGTAAGTCGAAATCGCCACCGAATTTTCCAGTCCAAACCACGTATTGGTTTCATTGGCTTTGGTATCTTCAAAAAATTCACGGACACTTCCCGAATAAATAAAGTTAAGTTCAGATGAAACTTGACCTTGTTTCACCAA
>JBKBSS010000245.1:0-4980 GCA_046291385.1 Emticicia sp.
TTTACGCAAAATCCATGAACGAAACAGAGTTTCGCTCCACAGTTTAATTTCCGATTACCAAAACCGATTTTTCGGTTAAACCTGACTTGACCTCAACCATATCAAGGTTTTCTACGCCCTTTGTGATTTTTATTTTCTTTTTATCGCCATTTTCTTCAATCCAAACGGAGTCGTTGCCAACTAAATAGTTTTTTGGAATCGTAAGCACTCTTGGGTTTTCCGAAACCACAATATTTGCTTCAATCGTCATGCCGTAATAAGCGTTGGGTTTTTCTTCCATAAATTCGGCATCGACTCTGAATGTCTGGTCGGCTTTATTGAGTTTTGGATAAAGTTTGGTCACTTTTGCCTTGAAAATTTTGTCTTTGTACACATCAATTTTTACCAAAACGGTTTGCCCGATTTGCACTTTCACAAAATCTGATTCGTCGATGGCCAGTTGAGCATAAACTTCGTTGGCATCGCCCACAAGTGCCACGGCTTCGCCACGCCTTACGAGTTCACCTTGTTTTTTATAAATTTCGTAGAGTTTTCCTGCTTCAAAACTTCTGATTCTGAAATTATCGCCTTCACGGGCATTGACTTTAAAATTCGATTTTGAATTTTGTAAATCAACATAAAGCTGATTTTTTGTGCGTAACCAAGTCTTTCTACGAGCCGAAACATCATTTTTTGAAGTTTGGTAAGCCAATTCTGCTCGCTCATATTCGATTCGAGTGGTAGCGTTCTGCTCGTAAAGTTCTCGAAAACGCTTAAAATTTACCGAATCGTTGGCCAGTTTTGTGCGAGCGTTGCGGAGTTGAACTTCGATTTCATCAAGAATTGGTGAGTTATCGCTAAAGTTTGCTTCTGATTGGCGTAAAATATTGTTGGCAGCTTCCAAACGAGCATCTTGAGAAATGCTTTCGAGCTGAAAAATTAATTGATTTTTGCTGACATTATCGCCCTCAAAAGCAGTTTGTTTGATTAAAAAACCATCGGCATTGGCGGTGAGTTTATACTCATTTTTCGGGTAAATATTGCCTGAAGCATAAACGGCCTCGGTAAGTGCTTTATATTGGGGCGAAGTATTGGTGTTTTCTGATTTTTTGCAGGAAACAAACGCACCAGCAAGGGCTAAAATTATGAGGTAACTTTTTTTCATATTTTTATAATGCTTTCTGACGTTTATGGAAAACGTCATTCTTAAATATTACCCAAAGGTGATTCTAATTTTTAGAAGCATCAAGGGTTTTTGAACGAAGCGGAAGAAAAAAACACCGAGGCAGGAATAAATTTTGCCGTTAAGTAAATAACTACTCAATTTTGGACTCAATGATTCGTTTTATTAAAATATCCTGTTGTACATTAGCTTTTCAAAAATAAAACCAAAAAATTCATGAAAACTTCCTCAAATCTTAGAAAATTACTTGTATTGCTCATTTTGTCATCTTTGTCAATGACAGTGATGAATTGCTCAAAAGCAGATTCTGACGAGCCTTCTGCTCAAATTGTAGGTACTTGGAAAATTACTAATTTATTTGTGAAAGAAGGTTCGGCTGCTGAAGAAGACTTTTTTCCTCAACTAATACTAATTGTTCCTTGCTTTAAAGATATTTCTTTTACGTTTAAGAGCAATGGAGATTTAACAGGCTCTGTACCAGTTGCTTGCCAAGATAATTCCGAAGATTATATCGGTACAAGCGGTACTGCTAAATATGAAGTAAATGGAGGAAAATTAATTATTACTGATGCTGATGGGTCAAAATCTGAGCAAAATGTAAGTTTTAGTGGAAGCCAAATGTCTTGGACTTCGTCAGAAGTTGATGCAGGGGTAACAACCACTACTCGATTAGTATTTACGAAACAATAATTGCAAATAGCCAATATAACTATTAGCTCATTGCCTCGGCAGTGGGCTATTTTTTTGGAACAATTTTTCCAATTATTTCCCAGACCAAATCTGCTTCAAAACCTTTGCCAAGGGCATAGCGAGCGAGTTTTTGTTTCAAAATCAAAGGCTGTTTTTCGGTGCGAAGTTCGTGTTTTTTCTTTTCGAGAATCTCCTGCAAAGTTTTGATATAATCGTCATCTTCGATTTCGGCCATGCCTACTTTTATGCAATATTCCGACAGTTTTCGGGCTTTAAGTTCGTACTTAATTTTTTGTCTTCCCCACTGTTTCACTCGGAATTTACTTCCTGCAAAAATCTTTGCAAAACGTTCTTCGTTCAAGAAATTATCCTCAATCAGATACGCAATTATTTCTTCGGCTTCATCGCCCCAAACTTCCCATTTTTGTAAACGCTCACGCACTTCTGCGTGCGTTCGCTCTTGATACGCACAGAAGTTGGCTGCTTTTACGAGTATGTCACGGCGAGTTATCAATTATCAGTAAACAATTATCAGTTATCAATTCTACACTCAGAACTCTACAAGCTTTGCATCGAACTTAGTTTTTTGTAGAAACCATCTTCGATTTTCAAAAGTTCGTCGTGCGTGCCACGCTCAATGATTTGTCCTTGATGAACGACTAAAATCTGGTCGGCACTCTGAATCGTACTTAGGCGATGGGCAATGACCAAAGTTGTACGGTTTTTCATCAAATTTGTGAGGGCTTCTTGCACCAATTTCTCTGATTCGGTATCAAGTGCTGAAGTCGCTTCATCCAAAATCAAGATTGGTGGATTTTGCAAAATAGCTCTCGCAATTGACAAACGTTGACGTTGACCACCCGAAAGTTTTGTTCCTCTATCACCGATAACTGTCTGATAACCAGATGCTTGCTGCATGATAAAGTCGTGAGCGTTCGCAATCTTAGCGGCTGCCATTACATCTTCTAAATTGACGTTTTCACCAAAAGCAATATTATTAAAAATTGTATCATTAAACAAAACGGCTTCCTGCGTAACGATTCCCATAAGTTTGCGAAGTGAATGTTGCGACACATCTTTCATATCAACGCCATCAATCGTGATTTGTCCAGAGTTGGGGTCGTAGAATCTCGGAATCAAGTCGGCAATCGTTGATTTTCCACCACCCGAAGAACCAACCAGTGCAATGGTTTTTCCTTTTTGGAGCGTAAAATTGATGTTTTTTAAAACCTCAATATTGCTTTCATAAGCAAAACCTACATTTTGTGCTTCGATGCTACTACCGAAATCTTTGATTTGAATCGCATTGGGTTTATCTTTGATAAGTGTTTGATTATCAATCAATTCTAAGATTCTTTCGCCCGAAGCCAAACCTCTTTGTGCCGAACTAAAAGCATTAGAAATATCTTTAGCAGGACGCATCACTTGCGAAAAAATAACAATATAACTGATAAATTCTGAACCTGTTAATTCTGATTTTCCATCAAAAATCAACGAACCGCCATAAAGTAAAATACCGATTACAACAAAAACGCCCATGATTTCGGAGAAAGGAGAAGACATTTCTCGGCGAGAAGCCAAGCCAAAAATGGCATTTCTATAACCTTGATTTTCGGTACGAAATTTTTCGATAATAAATTTTTCTGCCACAAAACCTTTCACGACACGCATTCCGCCGAATGCTTCGTCCATGAGGCTAATCAGATTACTGAGGCGTTGTTGACCTTCGCCTGCGTCACGTCGCATACGTTTGACGAGCGTAGAAATAAAAATTCCCGAAATCGGAATCACCAATAAGGCAAAAACTGTCAGATTCCAAGAAATATAGAAAAGGGTAGCAATGTAAAATATGAGGAGAAAAACTTCTTTGGTGGCCGCCGAAAAAGTGTTGGCAATTGAGTTTTCTACTTCCTGCACGTCGGTAACGATGCGAGAAATGAGATTGCCTTTGCGTTCGTTGCTGAAAAATCCGAGGTGAAGATTGATAGAATTATCAAAAACGGCTTGTCGAAGATTTGAGACCATACTGGCCTTAAATTTTTCTAAAAGCCTGATACTGATATATTTAAAAACATTAGCCAGTAAAACCGAAACCGCAATGACACCACACACAAACTGTAATGCTCCAAATTTACCGTGTTGAGTCAGAAATTGCCCAAAATAGTAATTGAACTGGTTTTTTAAGTCAAAGATTGAGGTAGGTTTTGCCACCACTTCCAGTGCTATTTTATCGAATAGAACATCTAAAAGAGGCTTTAAAAGTGTAAAATTAAGTACACCAAATGAACTGGCCAAGATAGCAGTTATGACAAATGGCACAATAAAACCACCAAGTGGCTTGGCGTAAGAAAGTAATCGAAAGTAATTTTTCAATTGCGTAATTCAAAAAATGTTGGGGTGCAAAGTTCGTTAATATTCCGCACAAAACCTGCAAGGTCTCGGTGACTCCATCAAAAAAATACCTTACGCTGACTATATATTTAAACATACGCAACCATAGAGGGATTTTATTCGTATATGATTATGAATATTCAAACATTTACTAATTTAAACTCAATTTTCAAATGAAAAGAATCCTGACATTGGCCATTTTATTGGCTGGAATTACCCTTGCTTCGTGCAAGAAAGATGAAGTTGTATCATCAGATGTGGCTTTTATGGCAATGCTTTCGGGTGCGGAAGAAGTACCAGCAGTAACGACTACTGCTTCGGGTATGTTTGATGGTGTATATAATAAAGACACCAAAATCTTGACATATACGATTACTTATTCGGGCATTACGCCAACGGCTTGGCATATTCACAAAGCTGCAAAAGGTGTAACTGGCGGAGTAGTTTTTAACTTCGGAACAACTTTTTCTTCACCATATAAGAGTGCTACTGTTGCCTTAACGGCTGACCAAGAAGCGGATTTAATGGCAGGAAATTATTATGTAAATATGCACTCGGCAAAATCTCCTTCGGGCGAAATTCGTGGACAATTATTGAAGCAATAATTCTTGTTGGAAAAGAGGAAAACCTGCAAAATTAAAAAAAGATTTTGCAGGTTTTTTTATTTCAATTAAGTGATAGGATAATATTAGTCGATAAATTTGAATACTATAACTTATTGATAACGAGTGTTTTAT
>JBKBSS010000246.1:0-4943 GCA_046291385.1 Emticicia sp.
TTGATTAAGCCAAATTGAACCATCTTCTTTGATTTCGACGAGTTTATTTTTGATAATATCCACAAAACGAGCTACTTGCTCTGAACCGTGACTACCATACGGAGCTAAACCCATGAGTTTATATTCACCCGAATTTACTTTAAAACCACAATAATAAGTTACGGCAGAATAAAGAAGACCAAGTGAATGCGGAAAACGTAGTTCTTTCAAAATCGTCATCTCTTTTCCTTTTCCGTAGCAAATTGAAGCCGTAGCCCACTCGCCTACCCCATCAATTGTCAGTACGGCGGCCTCTTCAAACGGTGATGGATAAAATGCACTCGCTCCGTGCGAAAGGTGGTGTTCGGGGAAAAGAAGTTTTGCTTTTTTCTTATCGTAATTGCCAATTTTTTCTAACTCTTCGTGCAACATTCGCTTCAAAAACATCTTTTCTTTCAACCAAACAGGAATTGATATTAGAAAAGATTTTAGGCCTTTTGGCGAAAAACCGTAGTAGGTTTCGAGCAAACGCTCAAATTTTAAGAGAGGTTTATCGTAGAAAACAATTGCATCAATTTTATCGAGAGTCAAACCAGCATAATCAAGACAAAACATCACGGCATTGGTCGGAAATGCGGGGTCATGTTTGATACGTGTAAATCTTTCTTCTTGAGCTGCGGCTATGACTTCACCATTTTGAATTATAGCGGCGGCCGAATCGTGATAGAATGCAGAAATTCCTAAAATATTCATTCAATAATAAAAATTTTTCTGTGTACTTAGTAGTCGTTCACAAATATACTGGTTTTTAAGGAATTTTAATTAGAAAATTTAAAATCTGTTATTTTTTCCTATCTTTAAAATTCCTCTATATAAAATTATAAATCTACATAAAACTATCAATCATGAAAAATAAAAATCTTCTACTGGGGCTCACTGCCACCTTTCTATTTTACATAGTTTTTGAGCTTCTTGCTCGTTTGACATTGGTTTTCTTAGGTTTTTCATTCTTCAACCCCAAAAACTTTATTATAAAAAACTATTATCCTGAATTAGAAAAAGTCTTATCAACAGAGATAAAAACTGATGATAAATTTACTGATATTTTGATTTTGGGAGGCTCAGTTATCAGTTCATCATGGAGCCAAATGGATGAACGATTGGATAGCTTATTGCCAAATAACCAAGATATTAGAGTGTTTAATGTTGCTATTCCAAGTCATACATCGCTGGATAATTTGATAAAATACAAATTGCTTGCCAATAAAAAATTCGATTTGGTAATATATTACGAAGCCATTAACGAAAACAGGGCAAATAATGTCGCTCCACAATTATTCAAAACTGATTATTCACACATTGAATGGTATTACCATATTAATATTTTGATGAAGCATCCAGAAATTAATTACACTGCGTTGCCTTTCTTACTGCACAAATCAGTGGCTACTATTATTCAAAAAATAACTCATTATACATTTATTGAAATGGATAATGTAAGTAAAGAAAATCGAATATACGGTAGCGATATAAAAACAGTTATGCCGTACCGAGCTAATTTAGAGAATATCATTTCGTTATCTAAGCATAAATCCGAAAAATTACTTTTGGTGGCTTATGCGTCGTTTTTTCCCAAGGTTAAATTTAAGGGAGACCCTTCTGATGCTCAATATTTTGCCAAAAATTGCAAGAAAGCAGCAATCGTAACCGTTTGGGGGGATACAAAAAATACTCAAAAAGGTATTATAGCCCACAATGAGATATTAACTGACTTGGCAAATAAGAACAACACTTTTTATTTAGATATGACGCAAACAATACCGCAAGACACTGCGTATTTTTGTGATATTTGCCATTTGAGCGAGAAAGGGTGCAATTTGTTTGCCCAGACTTTGAGCAAATACATGATTAATAAAAAACTATTGACGAAAAAATAATTGGCCTTATCTCAAAACAAGCGTAAATCCAATTTGTTTGTCGGGCGTAATCCCAAACTTTATGGTATCAATGTAAGTTACTTTTGGCGAAGGTTTAAGCATCGAATTATAAATATCGACCGAATGTTGGGCGAGTTCGTTGGAAGATTCGACCATACTTAAACCACCCACAATCAAGCCTAAACCCATCAAAAGTTTGGGCAAACTCCTAACTTTATAATCAACCTCTTTTCCATCAACAGTGGCAGTAGCATCAACTCCTTTTAATGCAATATATGCTAAACCAAACCCACCGACTGCCACTACTGGGCCAATCGGTTTCAGAATATTCGACCACTTATATTTTGTTCTGGACTGTTGCGTATCTTTAAATAATTGGTTTACTTTTCCACTCGAAAGTTTAGCTCCATCTTTATAAACATAGGTAGCGAGAAATACTCGTTTAGCATAAATGGTGTCTTTTTTTTGAGCCAATACATTCAAAAAACTACTACATATCATAAATAATACAAAAATGCTATACTTCATTATAAGATTTAATAAAATTTAAGATGTTTTTTTTCTATCAAGGGTGACTAATTAAAAAGCAATACTCCAATGTAACTATTTTAATGACACCGAAAAACCAATAGACCTACTATCAGTGATTCCAAACTGGGTTTTATTGATATAATTGGCTTTTCAACATTGAGTTATGAACCTCAACCGAACGATGCTTTTCGACAAGAGTTTGTGCGTAACTTACGCATAGAGCTATAAGCACAAAAACTCTTTTTTGTTTCATACCTTAATGATACGAGGGTTGTATAACACCTTGACCAGTAATAATTTATAATTTTAGGGTTTACTAAATATCAACCCTTGTCACTTTATTCATTCCATCTATACCGCTCAATTTTTGCATAAGCGTTTCGAGATGTTGGGTATCTTGTACGTAAAGTTTTATATCGCCCGTAAATATACCATCATTTGTGTCAACTGCCAAAGAACGCATATTAATATGTAGTTCGCTCGAAATAACTTTTGAAATATCTTGAATCATGCCCATGCGGTCGAGGCCGTCAAGATGGATACTGGCAACAAACGCCTTAGCAACTTGCGACGACCAACGGGCTTTGATTACCCGATTACCGTATTGTGAAAGCAACTGCTGGGCATTTGGACAAGTATTTCGGTGAATTTTGATGCCTTCATTGACCGTCAGAAAACCAAAAACATCATCACCAGGGATTGGGCTACAACACTTGGCCAGCGTAAAATCAATTTCTTGCAAATCATCACCAATAAAAAGCGTATCAACACCTTTTACTTTCTTGATTTCTTTTTCAAAGCTTTTGGCATCAATATACGCTTTATTGTCAAGTTCAATTTTAGCTTGTTTATTGATTCGAGCGTCTCGGTCAGCTTTAAATTTCTTTATTTCGTCCGAATTAATATAGCCTTTCCCGAAACTGTAATAAAGGTCATTATAATCTTTCTTATTAAAATACGCCCGAAGCTGATTCAGCGTTTCGAGGTTATTTTCAAGCCCCAAAATCTTAAACCTTTTGGCAATAATTTCTTTTCCATCGCTGAAATAGACTTTATTTTCTTCTTTCAGCAAATCTTTTATGCGAGCTTTGGCTTTTGAAGTCGTCACAAATCGCAACCAATCTTCCGAAGGTTTCTGACTTTTGGTGGTCAGAATCTCGATTTGGTCGCCGTTTTGCATCACATAACTAATCGGCACAAGCTGGTTATTTACTTTTCCTGCCGTGCATCGTTTACCAATATCGGTGTGAATCTCAAAGGCAAAATCCAATATTGTTGCTCCTTTTCGTAATACTTTTAAATCTCCTTTTGGCGTAAAAACAAAAACTTCTTCGTTATAAAAATTCCCCCTGAAATCTTCCAGAAACTCAATCGCCGATTTATCTTCCGATTCGAGCGTTTCACGCACTTGATTTATCCAGCGGTCGAGCGGAGCATCGGTCGAAGTATCATTTCCTTTATATTTGAAGTGAGCAGCATAGCCACGTTCCGAAATTTCGTCCATGCGTTCGGTACGAATCTGCACTTCAACCCATTGCCCAGTTTGGCTCATTACGGTTGTGTGCAACGATTCATAACCATTGGCTTTTGGAATCGAAATCCAATCTTTCAATCGGTCAGGATTTGGTTTATATTCATCAGTTACGATAGAATACGCTTGCCAACAAGCCGATTTTTCTTTTTCAGAAGGCACATCTTGCAAAATGATACGAATCGCAAAGAGGTCGAAAATATCTTCAAACGAAGTGTGTTTACTCTTTAATTTATTCCAAATCGAATAAATATGTTTCGGTCGGCCTTTGATTGCAAAATTGATTCCCGCATCGTTCAATTTCTTCTGAATTGGCTTGATAAAGTTTTCAATGAAACGGTCACGAGTAGATTTGGTCGTTTTTAACTTATTGGCAATTTCTTTATAAATCTCTGGCTCGGTGTATTTTAGATACAAATCTTCGAGTTCGGATTTGATTTTATAAAGCCCCAAACGGTGGGCAAGCGGAGCGTAAATAAAGATGGTTTCGTGAGCGATTTTTAGTTGCGAATTACGAGCCATGCTTCCGAGCGTACGCATATTGTGGGTACGGTCGGCGAGTTTTATCAAAATCACCCTTACATCTTCCGAAAGTGTAAGCAGCATTTTTCTAAAATTTTCGGCCTGAGCTGAAGTTCCTTGCTCAAAACTTCCTCCGATTTTGGTCAAACCATCAATAATTCGAGCCACTTTAGGGCCAAAATCTTGCTCAATATCTTTGAGCGTCATGTCGGTATCTTCGACCACATCGTGCAGCAACGCACAAATAATTGAAGTAGCACCGAGTCCGATTTCTTCGACACAAATTTGGGCAACTTCGAGCGGATGAAAAATATAAGGTTCACCTGACTTTCGTCGCATGTCCTTATGAGCTTCCATTGCAATCGTAAATGCTTTTTTTATTTGCTTGGCATCATCGCCTTTCAAAACAGGTTTGGCCGCCCGAAATAATCGTCGATACCTTG
>JBKBSS010000247.1:0-4910 GCA_046291385.1 Emticicia sp.
TGATTGAACAAGCCAACACTTTGCCAAAGTCGATGATTGGGCTTGGCAAAGATGGTCGACCATTTTTGGACTATGTACTATATAATGCGTCGGTAGCGGGGGTGAAAGAGGTAGTGCTTTTACTCAACCCGAAAGATACGGTTTCGCAGCCGCATTACGAAAAACTGATGCAAGAAGGCAAATCTTGGGGTTTGATTATTGGCTTCGCTCGACAGCATATTCCTGAAGATAGAGTAAAACCACTCGGCACAACCGATGCCATTGAGCAAGCACTCAATCAATTTCCTGCTTGGAAAAGTAGCCGTTTTATTGTTTGTAATGGCGATAATCTTTACCCCGTAAAAGCCTTTGAATTATTGCTTGATGAAACTTATCCAAACGCCATGCTCGATTGGGATACCGAAGGCTATGACGAAGCACGAGTGAGAAATTGTGCCATTATCAAGAAAGATTCGGAAGGGTATTTGATAGATTTGCTCGAAAAACCTAACGATGAAGAATGGGCAGAAATCACGAAAACAATGCCAAGAATTGGCATTAGTTGGAATATTTTTGCTTTTACAAGTGCTGAATTGATACCGTTTTTGGAGAAAACGCCACTTCATCCAGTCAGAAATGAAAAAGAAATTCCAGTAACTGTACGGATGTGGGCCAACGAAAACTCGAAAGGAATTTATACGATTCAAATTGCCGATGTTTTGCCCGACCTCACCAGCAAACATGATATTGCAGAAGTACAGGCTTTGTTGAATTATGAAATTTAATTGAAGTGTTTAACATAGTAAGTAGTCCACTGTCAATAGTTCATAGTGACGCAAATTTCTGATTATCAATAGTTTATGTAAAAATAAAATTTCCATTATTTTCATTCAACTAAGTACTGAGACAAAACTAACCGTCAATCAACACTATTCAAGAACTACCGTATTTTTTACTACTTTGGCACTTGTTATGAACCAAAAAGACTTAAATTTAAGAGAAATCAAAATAGCTCCACTTTCACCGAAAGAACTAAATATTCATCATTTTGGCGAAGAATGGAAGATGAATGTTGGCGATTTTCATCATTTGTTTCACATCAATAAAGTCGAGGAAGTGCTTTCAAAAATCAAATTTCCACTACAACCGCACCGAAAAACGGTCTATGATTTTTTTTTTCTGACCGAAGGGCATTCTGTGCGAAGCAAGGGCTTGCACGAATATCAATTCGAGAAAAATACTTTTTTTTTTCTACCAGCTTATCAAATTTCAACGCATGAGTACATCAGCAAAGATGCCAAAGGGATTTTTTGCCATTTTGATGCCGAAATTTTTTCAAAATTCTTTCCCAATAATCAATTGGCCGAGCAATTCAGTTTTTGGCAGTTTTCGGGCGAGCCGTTGGTTGAAGTAAACGAAAATATTCAGCAACCGATTTTGAATATCCTTGAGCGTTTACTCTACGAATACGAAACCAATAAATCGCTCAATACTAATCTGATTACGGCTTATTTGTTGACATTGTTTATTGAATTAAGCGTTTTTCAGAAAGCACAAGCTAACTCACCTAAAAATGCCGCATTGCGTGTAACCGAAAAGTACAAAAATCTCCTTTCGCAGCATATTTACACAACCAATAAAGTGGCCGATTATGCTTCGATGCTCGCCATTACACCTGACCACCTCAATAAGTGTGTGAAAGCAACCGTAGGTCGAACTTCGCAAGAGTTACTCGCTGATATGATTATTCTCGAAGCAAAAGTACTGCTTAAACAAACAAATCTTTCAATTAGCGAAATTGCTTTCCGCTTTTCAGAAACTAATCCGAGCGATTTTACACGATTTTTTAAAGGTAAAACTGGCGTTTCACCAAAGGAGTTTAGAAGAATTGTTATTTCTTAATTGGCCGTTATTTCTGCACGAACCAATCTGTTTCTTATCAATATCAATCCGTATTCTCGGATTTTGCATAATTTTTCTCGTTTTGTGCTAATTTTTCTCGTTTTTCTCTTGTTAGTTTTGTGCAATAAACTATATAAATATTGATGAAAAAAGGACTCTTTTCCTACGAAAACAGCATTGTACTGCTCATGGCACTAACCTTCGGCTGTTTGTTTTTTGACCGTCTCGCACTTAATTTTTTGATGCCTTATGTTGCCAAAGACTTAAATCTAAATAATACCCAAATCGGACTTTTGGCTGGGGCATTATCGCTGGCTTGGGCATTTTCGAGTTTTTTTTCAACTGCTTGGGCAGAGACTAATAATAAAAAGAAAATCGTTTTTATCGTAGCCGTTTTTGTGTTTTCTGTTTGTTCGTTTGGTTCGGGTCTGGCTACTTCATTTATTACTTTGTTGTTGGCTCGATTAGTTATGGGTTTTGCCGAAGGGCCAGTTGTGCCATTGGCACAAAATTTTGTTGAAAGAGAATCTTCTCCTAACCGACTGGGCTTAAATGCAGGTATTTTGCAAGGCGTTGGTTCTGCACTTTTTGGGTCAATTTTAGCTCCAGTACTTTTAGTTAAAATTGCCGAAGATATTGGCTGGCGAAATGCTTTCTTTGTGGCAGGAGTTCCAGGTTTACTTTTAGGGTTACTGGCCTGGAAATTTCTCAAACAATCAACCGTAGAAAGTGTTGCCCAAACACAAGAAAAATCTGCCTTAAACATCTCAGAATTATTGCAATACAATAATGTAAAATATGGCATCGGAGCCGCTTGTTGTGTATTTGGTTGGTGGTTTTCTACTTTGCCATTTATCTCAAATTATTTTGTGCAAACTCAAGGTATGACTCCCGACGAGATGGGCAAAACTATGGGTTTGCTTGGCGTCGCTGGCCTTGTTTCTTCAATAGTTGTTACTGCATTGTCTGATAAATTAGGCCGTAAAAAAGTAGTGTTTTTCTTTCTGATTGTGGGGGCTTTGTACCCTTTTGCTGTGTATTTTTTGGTAGGTACGGCCCTGCATTTACCTGCTATGTTTTTTACATATTTTTTGATGGGGGCAATTCCGCTTGTGGCGGCCGTAATTCCATCGGAAGCCGTGCCGAGTCACCTAAAAGCAAAGTCTATTGGTTTGATTACGGGCGTTGGCGAAATCGTAGGTGGGGTAATTGTACCAGCGATTGCGGGTGTACTTTCCGACAAAATAGACCCTTCGGCATTTCTTTGGGTTTCGGCAGTTTTGGCTGTTTTGGGGTTGTTTTTTGTAGCTAAATTGACCGAAACACTGAAAAAATAGTTGTATTATTGTAAAATTTTGTTTTAAATACCTGATTGTGAATGAGTGTTGATTGCTGGAATTTGTGTCGTTTTATTCAAAAGAAAATAGATACCAAACTCTATTAAAAAATCAAAATAATTAAGTTTTTCGATACATTTACAGAATTTTATTTGAAAAACTTATTTGCGAAAATTCATCATGCCAAACAAACTTTTTAATAATCAAGTAGCCATTGTTACTGGGGCGGGAGTGGGCATCGGTTTTGAAGTAGCCCGCCAACTCGCCACACAAGGAGCAAAAGTAGTTTTAAACGATATTGATGAAAATTTAGCCCAATCGGCAAGTCAGAAAATCAACGCACAAGGTGGTGTTTGCGAAGCATTCGGTGGCGATATTTCAGAAATAAAGAATATCGAAGGAGTCGTGAAATTTGCCGTTGAAATTTTCGGAAAATTGGATATTTTGGTGGCAAATGCAGGAATCACCACTTTTGGAGATTTCTTGGAATATCAGCCCGAATCAATGCAAAAGTTACTACAAGTCAATCTTTTCGGAACGTTTTTCCTGACTCAAGCCGCCGCTAAACAGATGGTTTTACAACGAAATGGTGGCAGTATTTTATTGACATCGTCCGTAACGGCTCATGCCGCTCACCTTAATTTGGCGGCTTACGGTATGACCAAAGCCGCAATCGACCAACTGGCCAAAAATCTGATTGTCGATTTAGCACCGCACCAAATCAATATCAATACAATAGTTCCAGGGGCAACTTTGACCGAACGAACGCTCGAAGATGCCGAATATATCAAAACTTGGTCGAGAATTACACCATCGGGCAGACCAGCCACTGTTGAAGATATTGCCAATGCCGCTTTGTTTTTGGTTTCGCCTTTGTCTCGACAAATTATGGGGCAAAACCTCGTGATTGATGGCGGTTGGGTTTCGGTCGGCGTTTCGCCTTATTAAAAAAAACAGAACGATGCACGTATCATGAAAATATCACTCAACCAAACACCCGTATGATTACAGGAAATAGGAAAATGTTTTGGTCATGAGAACTCCGAAGTAGTAAAATATTATCCCCGCTTGGGCTGTCCGATTCGGGACTCAAACGCAATGTTTATGACTGTTCACTGTAATCATATTTCCTCTTTATCTGCGTAAATCTGTAAAAATCAGTGTCCTAATTTTATGATGAATTTTATTGGTCACAACTTACGTTAAGGTAATGCAAACTATTTTAATCCCGAATTTACGTTGTTTTTAAGAAAAAAATTGATACCGTTTTAGGCTTAAAATTTGCACCAGTAACAAGAGAAAGAAAGTATTAAGCAATACAAATCGCTGAAAACGCCATTTTGGTCGAATTTTCTATCAAAAACTCGTACTTTTTGTGTATTTTCAAGAACTTTTAGTGTAATTTTAGTTATCAATTCAGACATTCAATAAACATTTCAATAATGGCAAATTATAACCTAAAAATCAACGGTCAAACCCTCAAAACCGAAGCATCACCAGATACGCCCTTGTTGTGGGTTTTGCGTGATAATCTCGGACTTGTTGGTACAAAATACGGTTGTGGAATGGCTCAATGTGGAGCTTGCACGGTGCATGTCAATGGCGAAGCAACTCGCTCGTGTGTGCTACCAGTTTCGGCGGTTGCTGATGCCACAATCACTACGATTGAAGGACTTTCTGAAAAAGGCGACC